>DASUUK010000102.1 GCA_036374135.1 Euzebyales bacterium | reverse complement strand
CTAGCACGGCGTCGAGCCAGGGCAGCCCCCGCTCAGCCAGCCTCTGTTGTCAGGACACATGACTGGAGAGGTTTCGCTCGACGGTGACCTGCATCTCCGCTGGTGAGCACAGCGTTCGGGGTGGTCGCGCGTTCAAGCCGGCGGCGCGGGTTCGAATCCCGTTGGAAGCACCACACTCGCCGGTGCCTCCTGATCACGTTCCATCTGCCCATTGACTGCAGGTGCGTTCGTACGGCCGGTCGGGCAACACCTCGTTCCACTCGTCCTGCGTGAGATTGCGGCCGGCGACGGCACAGGCGTGCTCGAGCAGCCGGTCGGGGGCGATCCTCCACTCGCGCACCCCGGTGCCCTCAGTGAAGGTCACGACGGTATCGCCGTCATCCTTGGTGCCGACGAGGACGTTGGCGTCAGGCCGCTGGGCGTCGACGTCCAGCCGTACACCCGCACCGGCTGGGTCCCCGAGGCTCCAGATGGAGGCGGTACCTGCGCCGCCGGCTATCAGCAGCTCCGAGTCCGAGCTGAACACGAGTGAGGCGAGCGCGAAGCCGGCCGACGCGTCGAACGTGTTGTGACGCCGCCATGCCCGCGTGTCCCAGACGATGACCTGGCCGCTGTTGGTCGCGCCAGCGAGCCACCGGCCGTCGGGTGAGAAGGTGACTTGAGAGAAGGGCAGACGCTCCCGAAATCTGTCGCCGGGGTCCAGGGTGTGGATGCGCTCGCCGTTGGCCGAGTCGATGATCTCAATGGTGCCGCCCTCAACGCTCAACGCGGCAAGACGACCTCCAGGGTGTGCGCCAATTGCGGCCACGGCGTCGGACGCTTCGAACAGCGCGGCGGACTCGGGGGCACCCGTAGCCAGGTCGTACAGACCGACCTGCTGCTGTCCCACCGCGAGGATGGCCCTGTGATCCCATGTGGTGACCGCATCCCACGCCGTCAGAAAGTCGAGCTCTATCGCATACGGCAGCAGCTCGCCCCGCCGCACATCGAGCGTGTGCACAGTCACGGGAGGGCGCGTCACCGGATCAGGCCGGGGCGGCGGAACATGGATGAGCACGGACCGCCCGAGACGGTCGACGCGGAGGACATCGGGGACGGCGGCGACAGTCACCTGGACCTTTTCGTTCCTGGCGATGTCGACTACGTCGACGCGACCGTCCGCGTATGCCGCGGCCGCCACGGACCCGTCGGCCGCCAGTCCGATCGTGTGCACATCGGCACGGGGCTTCGCGCCGACAGAACTCACAATCCCTTTGGTACCGGTGAGATCCCACGCCACCACAGACCGATCGAACCCGGCTGCGTACATGGTCCCGCTATCGGGGGAGTAGGCCGCCTGCGACAGGTTCCCCCAGTGGCCGCGGAGGACGGACGTCACCTCAAGGGTGCGAGCATCCCAGACGACGACGGTCCGCTCCTGGGTGACTCCCGCGAACGTGGAGCCGTCGGGGGACCACCTGAGGTCGATCAGTCCCTCGGTGAGGACCGTACTCACCGGCGTGCGTGCTCCGTCGTGGGCGAGGTCGACCTGCTCGATCCGGCCGTCCCCGTAACCGATGACCAGTTGCGCGCCGTTTGGGCTGATCGTTGCAGCGGAGATGCCGGGCTCGTCCGTCGACCACATCCGCCGGCCGGACTCGAGCTCCCAGGCTCGTAACTGACCGATGTCGGGGTCAAACGCGACCATGTACCGACGGTCCGCGGTCCAGCGGAGGGTTCCGTACAGCGATCCCTCCATATCAAGGGTGAAGGCCCGCTCCACGGCACCGGTCTCCGCATCGACATGGCGGACGCGACCACCGTCGCCCAACGTCACGATCGTGCGTCCGTCGGCCGCGAACGCGGCTGCGTGGACCTCGCCGCTCCGCAGGTACCACACGGAGGGCGGTGTCTGCTCGAGGTCGACGATCACGACCTGGAAGGTGTAGTCCTTCTCGGCATGGAGCGGAAGCGGGACGCCCACCGCAGCGACGTAGCGGCCGTCGGGACTGAAATCAAGGTTCGTCGCCATGAGGCCGGTGACGTCGCGCACCGATTGGATGGTTTGCCCCGTCCTGGCGTCCCAGACGTACACCGTGCCGTTGATGCCGCTCGCAGCCAGCCTTGTGCCGTCCGGGCTCACCGCAAGCGAGTGCAGCGGTTTGTCCGCGCTGTAGACCGCCGTCGCCTCCGGGCCGCGCTGCACGGTCTGCAGCAGCGCCGCGCGCGACTCCTCCGACCCCTCGAACCGCTGCGCCTGCGCGGCGTACAGCAGCGCCCGGTCCCAGCGGGTCTCGTCCAGCGCCATGGCCTGCAGCGCGCGCACGTCCGCCTCGAACGAGGCTCGGGCAGCATCGTTGCGCTGGTCGACTGCGATCAGACTGGCGACCACGGCGAGCACCAGCACGCTGGCCAGGCCGATCGCCAGACCACGAAGCCGTCTGATCGACCGGCGGCGCCGCAGGGCCCCGGCCTCTGCCGCCCGGTGGCTCGCATGGAGGAAGTCGTGCTCGACCTGGGTCAGGTCGTCGGAGTGGTCCCGCTGCCACTCCAGTGCCGCGGTCAGCCGTGGTCCGCGAGACAGCTCACTCGGATCCCGGCCGCCGGCCAGCCAGTCGCGCGTTGCAGGGGCGAGGTGCCTGCGCAGCCGTCGGCCGGTCATGTCCTCGTTCAGCCATCCCCGCAGCCGCGGCCACTCGCGCAGCAGCGCCTCGTGCGCGACCTCAGCGTGCGTCTCCGAGACTGTCAGCAACCGTCGTGCTGCCAGCGTGTCGAGCACTGCGCGGCCGTTGGCATCGCCGTCCGGTGCGACTTCCGCGATCGGCACGCGACGTCGAACCGGTTCGCCGGCCTCGTCGGTTTCAGCCAGACGCAGCAGCGTCCGCCGCGCGACCGACCGCTGGTCGGGTGTGAGCTGTCCGTAGGCGGCCTCGGCCAGGCGTGCAACGGCAGTGCGCACGCCACCCATGGCGTGGTAGGCAGCGAGCGACATCCTGCGACCGTCACGCTGCTCCCACAGCGACAGCAGGGCGGTGGACATCAGCGGCAGTCCGCCTGGTTCGCCGGCCACGTCGCTCGCGATGGTCTCGGCCAGGCCTTCCTCGAGGTCCAGACCCGCCGCGCCGGCGGGTAGCAGGATCGCCTCCAGCAGTTCGTCGCGTGCCATGTGACCGACGAGCACCGTGTTGGCGGTCAGAAACTCGGAGACACCAGGAAGGGCGGCGACCTGCGGGTAGTAATCCGACCGCACCACGACGACGGCGGTCACGTCTGTCCGGGCCGCCGCGCTGGCGAGCCACGCTGCGTAGTTCTTCTGCTGGGAGGGCGATTGCGCGGTGAACAGCTCCTCGAACTGATCCGCGACAAGCAGCGTTCGCGTGTCGTCGCGGTCTGGCAGCGCAGGCGGCGGCTGCGTCGGCGAGGTCACGACCGTGCGCCAGCGGTCGCTCCCAGGCAGCGTGCCGGTGCGGATCGCGGCGACAAGCCCCGCGCGAACGACAGACGACTTGCCGCTGCCGGACGCACCGACCACCGCAAGGAGGTGGGCATCCACCAGGCGGGCAACGAGCTGAGCGACGAGACGTTCGCGGCCGAAGAAGTACGACGTGTCCTCGACGTCGAAGAACGCGAGCCCCTTGTACGGGCACACCACCCGCGGCGGCTGAGCGGGTGCGAGTGCATCCCGCAGTACACGGATGCGCTGCAGGTCGAGCACTCCCTCGGTGACGCGTGCGCGCGACTCCGAGAGGCGGCGTCGCGGTTCGGAGATGCCCGCAGCCGCCTCCTCGACCTGTGCGGTCGCCAGCCGCTCGCCGTACCGGCTGGCGGCCGCGTGCACCTGCAAGGGAATGCCCGACGTCTCGGCCACGGCCGCGACACCGTCCTCGACGGCATCGGTCGGGACATACAAAGCGACGATCTCAGCGACCGCTGGTGGCCGAAGTGGTGGAACCTCGAGACGATCGAGGAACACCCTCGACACCGCCGGCGGCGGCTGCGCGCCGGGGCGGTCCGTGACGCAGGCGCCAACGACCAGCAGCGGCGGCTGGGCAGCGACGACGAACGTTGCGAGTGCGGCCAGCTCCGCTGCCTGCGCCCGCTGCAGATCGTCGAGCAGGACGACGACCGGTCCACTGTCCGGACGCGGCGCTGCGCCGCTCGTGCCGTAGAGGACCAGCGCGCCCCGTGCCTGTGCTTCCCGCGCCAGCTCCGCCAGAAGGCGGGTCTTGCCGATGCCGTGCGGGCCGCTGAGCAGCACGCGTTGCACCGACCCTGTCGCCGCTCGGTCGTAGGCGTCCCTCAACCGGTCGAGCTCACGCTCGCGGCCGACGAGAAGCGGCCCGGCGATTGTGAGCGCTGGTGGGAGCGCAGCCAGTGCCGGGTCGCGGACCAGCAGCTGCTCGTCCTGTGCGAGCACCAACGCCTCGACCGCGCGAAGCTCCCTTCCCGGCTCGATGCCCAGCTCGTCGATCAGCGACGTCCGTGCTCGCTGGAAGGCGGCCAGCGCGTCCGCTTGACGCCCCGACCGGTAGAGCGCGGTCATCAGTTGCGCCCAGAGCCGTTCCCGCCAGGGATGGCGGCTGACGAGGGTTTCGAGCTCTCCGACGAGTTCCGGCCCGGCACCGAGCGCGAGGTCGGCCGCGATCCGGTCCTCGAGCGCAGCCAGCCGCAGCTCCTCCAGCGACGCTCGTTCGGCGACGGCGAACGGTGCATCGAACTCGGCGTACGCCTCGCCCCGCCACAACCCCAGCGCATCCCGCAACCCGGCCGCCGCAGCGCCGGGGCGTCCGGCCACGAGATCGCGTCGACCGTCGGCGGCCAGGATGCGGAACCGCTCCGCGTCCACCTGGTCGGAATCGACCGCGGCAACATACCCGGGACTACGGGTGAGGACGACCGACGCGTCGTCGCCCTTCCGAAGGGCGCGACGCAATCGGGAGACGTACGACTGCACTGTCTTCTCGGCGTGATCGGGCGCTTCATCACCCCAGATCCCCGACACGATCGCCGACACAGGGACCACCCGACCGGGCGCGGTCAGGAGCAGTGCCAGGAGCGCTCGTTCCCTCGGGCCGGGCAACTGGAGCACACCGGCGCCCCGCCGGATCTCGAGCGGCCCGAGCACGCAGAACGCGAGCGTGCCATCGACAGTCGCGCCCCGGGTCCTCATCGAACTGCTGCTATGGCCATCCGAGCCTCTCGCTGATCAGCGAAAGATGCGCCGAGACACCTCACAACCAGGCGGGACGGAGCGTACATCCAGCTGATCGCCCTGTCTCGTCCCACAGCGCTGCCGCTGCCATCGAATCGTCACCGAACTGCCAGCAGGTTGCCAGTGCTTCGACCCACGTTCAGTCCACCGCGGTTGCGGATCACGAACAGCGACCGCAGTCGGTGCAGCCACGCACGTGGCATCGACCAGAGACACGCCAAGGAGGCGCTCATGTCCCGCACCACGCCACTCGTACGTCTCTCGCGGACGGCCGCGGGAGCGGCACTGCTCGTCTGCCTGACCACGGCGCCGGCCGCGGCCCGACCCGACCCGGGCGAATCCGCGACCGTGCAATCACCTGTCACTGCGCAGAACTGCCCCCTCAGGCGCGTCGGAACCCAACTTGTGCGCTGCGACTACCTCACGGGTGGTGGGTTCACGGCGCCCCTTTCAGTCCCCGAGCTCTGACTGACCTGATCAGGGCCGCCCAGTCGGCGGTGAAGCGCGCGACCTTCAATCACACCGCCGACGGCGGCCGGTGCGGCGGCTGGCAGGTCGCCCCGGTCGTCGACCGGCGAGCGGGGCTGCCGGACGTACACTTCCAGCCCCACAGCGGAGGCACCTGTGCGAGGTTCACGAGAGACGCAGATCGCCGTCGTGCTCGTGCTGGTCGGCGTTGTGCTCGCCGGGGTTGCGCTCACCACCGATGTCGCCGACTGGGTGATCGTCGCCGTGTTCATCGTGGCCGCGGTCGTGACGACCGTCGCATGGCCCGGCAGGCGCTCGGACGACTGACGGAGGCGTCCGGGTCCGGAATGAGTGAACCCGCCGACCGATAGTCAGTCGCGCGGGCCCAGTGCCGGGAAGATACCCAATCCTGCGTCATGGGCGACCTGGCCGAATGGACACCGGACGTACCGATAGGCTCGCGCCCACCCGAATGGCTGGAGCGGTCAGGCCCATCGGCTCTGGCGTGTCCTCTGCGCGCTCCGCACGATCGGTTGGTGGGCCGATCGACGAGGAGGTTGGCATGGCTGACTGGGGACCGTTCAGTTTGACCGGCAAGGTTGCCGCGATCACGGGTGGCGCGATGGGGATCGGGCTCGGCTGCGCGACGTGGATGAGCCGAGCCGGGGCCAGCGTGCTCATCGCCGATCTCGACGGCGATGCCGCGATGCGCGCAGTCGATCGTCTCACGCAGGAGGGAGGGCAGGCCGGCGCCATCACCCTCGACGTCACGGACGCCGATGCGGGTGCCCAACTCGTCGATGCGTGCGTCGAACACTTCGGTGCCATCGACGCGCTGGTCAACAACGCCGGCATCTACCCGCAGGTGCCGATGCTCGACATGGAACCGGATCTGTTCGACCGCGTGTACGCGATCAACCTCAAGGCGCTCGCGTTCTGCTCGAAGGCGGCCGCAGCGTGGATGGCCGACAATGCGCGCCCCGGCGCGATCGTGAACATCGCCTCGGTCGACGGCCTGCACCCGTCGATGGTGGGCCTGGCCGCGTACGACGCGTCCAAGGGCGGTGTGATCATGTTCACCAGGAACTTCGCGCTGGAGATGGCGCCGAAGGGGGTCCGCGTGAACGCCATCGCTCCGGGTGGCATCGACACGCCGGGCACGAAGGGGCCATTGGAGGGCAGCGGGATGACGCCCGAGGAGATGGAGGCCATGCGGCAGGGCTTCCTTGACACCAAGGTGCCGATGAAGCGCTTCGGCCAGCCCGACGACATCGGCAAGGTCGCGGCGTTCCTGGCCTCGGACGCGGCTGGATACATGACCGGCGAGACGGTCGTCGTCGACGGGGGCATGCTGCTCGCCTGAACGACGTCCGCTCGGCATCCCGTCCCTGCGCGGTGGGTTGCCGTGCACGGCCGCGACGCCGCAGCCGCCCGCTCAGCAGGTCCTGCGGTACGGACGGTCGCCGAACGTGTCGCGCAACTCGGCCTGTGTGAGGTTGCGGGCGGCGACGTCGCAGGCGAAGTCGTCCAGCCCGCGACGCGGGTGCCGTCGGGGGCTGTAGACGACGTCCCGGGACGACCTCCTCTCCCGGAGGGAAGCCGCCGAGGCGTCACACGGCTCACCGGCCGAACCTGACCGGAGGCCGCGATCACCAGCCAGAGAGGAACGATCATCACCGCGACCACCATCGCCGGCCCCGCCCGCACTATCGCCCCGTCGCCGCGGGCCACTGCGGGCACGTGGGCCGGTGGGCCATGTCGGCCGGTGGTGGGTCTGCCACTCCTCGGGCGTGAGGTTGCGACCGGCCGTCGCACAGGCGGCGCGCTCCCACTCGCGCGGTCCCAGATGGGCACCTCGGTGCTGGTCGTGGTGACGATCCGCCCGCTGCGGTCGAAGCGGAAGTCGGCCACGCCGGGGTGGCCGACGAGCGGTACGTCAATGCGCTCGAGCGTCCAGGGATCGCGCGCGTCGCCCGACCGCTCTCGGCGGCGGTGTACAGCACGCCGCCGGGAAAGGGATCAGGCGGCGACCCAGCGGTCGGCGGCAGGGGCATCGTCGACGTCCGCGCTGCCGTGCGAGTTGCTGCGATGCCGCTAAGATGCCGACCTCGTACGTACGTGTCCGGATGACGGCGACCGACACCGCTCGGGTGGTGGTCGACGTCAGCGGGCCGGCACCGTCTGAGCGGAGCACCGCAGCATGAGCGCAGCAGTCCGGGGCAGGCGCGCCGGATGGCTCGTCGCGATCGGCGACGAGTCCGGGGCGTTGACGGTCCGGGGGCGCTGGGTGGTGCTGCTGGGCGCGGTGGCGCTGGCGATCCTGCTGGTGCCTCCCGCCTGGTCGGCTCTCGTGACGGCGATGGAGGAGGTCGCCGGCACCGCCGAGCCAGCCGACGGGCCTGTCGTCGACGTGGAGTCAGCGACCGACGGCGCGGACGAGCCGGCGCCCGACGACGCCGACGCGGCGCCGTCGCAGGGCGATGAGGCCGCGGCCAGCCCGACCTCCTCGCCAGAGCCGAGCGCGCTTGTGACCGTGGCGTTCGGCGGTGACGTCCACTTCGAGTCGTTTCTGCGGGACGCGGTGCAGTCCGACCCCGCGGGGGCGCTGGCGCCGGTCGGCGATCTGTTCGCCAACGCCGACATCGCCATGGTCAACCTGGAGACGGCCGTCACCGCGCGGGGAGCGCCGTCACCCAAGCAGTTCAACTTCCGCGCCCCACAGGCGGGGCTCACCGCCCTGCGCGAGGCCGGCGTCGACATCGTCTCGGTGGCCAACAACCACGGCATGGACTACGGCGATCGGGGGCTGCGCGACACGCTGGTGGCGGCCCGACGTGCCGATCTCGCGCTGGTCGGCGCGGGGCGGACGGCCAAACAGGCGTACCGCCCGCACTGGGTGACGGTCAATGGTCGGCGCATCGCGTTCCTCGGCGCGACACAGGTCCTCGACTCGTTCGCGATCGAGGCGTGGACGGCGCGCAATGACCGCGCAGGGCTCGCGTCGGCAAAGGAGGAGTACGAGGGACTGTCACGGTTGCTGGCGGCCGTCGAACGTGCCGACCGCGAAGGCGACACCGTGGTGGTCATGCTCCACTGGGGCGAGGAGGGCGCCTCGTGTCCGCTCCCGCGTCAGCAGGAACTCGCGGCCCAGCTGACCGACGCCGGTGCCGACATCGTCGTCGGCGGCCACGCCCACCGTCTGCAGGCCGGTGGGTTCCTGGGTGATGCGGTCGTCCACTACGGGCTCGGCAACTTCGTTTTCTACACCTCGGGCGGGCCCGGTGCGGACAGCGGGGTCTTCGCGGTCACCATCGCTCCTGACGGTGCGATGCGCACCAACTGGAAGCCGGCGGTCCTCCAGGGCGGTGTCGCGACCGGTCTGTCCGGTGATGCCGCCAAGGCGGGCCGTGCCTCCTGGCGGAGCCTGCGGTCCTGCACCGACCTCAGCGGCAGACCGGCGGGCTGACGGTCGGGCGGACCCGCCGCCTCTGCTAGGCGATCAGCGCGCGCCGCAGCCAGCGGACCGCCAGGAGCCACGCGAGGGCGGCGAAGGCGAGTGCCGCCGCACGCATCAGCGTCACGAGATGGGTCATGGGATTGACCAGTGACGGCCACCGCAGCCAGGCAGACGCCAACGTGATCACGTCCAGCGTCGCCTCGTCGGCCCACTGCGTGTCCTCGATGACCAGCACGGCCGTACGTCCCGGCGGCGACAGCAGGTCGAGCAGCGCGTCCATCACGCGACGGCGTTCGCCGTCCGCCAACGTCGCGGCGACGTCGGGTCGGTCGCGCGCGACGTCCCAGATCGGTCCCAGCGGCTGGGGCGTCCCGAGGTCGTCGCAGGCACCGACGTACACATCGGATCGACGTGCCGCGTCGCGTAGGAAGCGGGACACGAGCGTGGTCTTTCCGATGCCGGCCTCGCCCCGCACCAGCACCATGCGGCCGCCGCCGTCGTCGATCCCGTCCAGCAGTGCGCGCAGACGTGCGAGCGGGGCGTCACGCTCCAGCATCGGACGATCGATCGGTTGTCGCACCCATCCGCACTCGACGATATCGAATGTGACGTGCCGACGGCACCGGGTTCACCGGTCGGGACCTCGGAGGAGCTGCCCGGCGCGCCGGCACTAGTTCCATATGGCGTAGGCCAACCGGCGTACGCCGGCGTGGTCGAGCACGGACGTGGTCGGCTCGGCGCTTCGGTACACCGTCGGAGCAATGCCGTGCAGCCGGCGGAACCGGTGGGAGAAGTGGTACAGATCCGCAAAGCCGCACTGACGCGCGATCGCGGTGATCGTCATGTTCGTCCGAGCGAGCATCGCCTCGGCCCGTGAACACCGCAGGCGTTCCAGCGCGGACGCGGGGCTGATCCCGAGCTCGGCGCGGAAGTGGCGGCTCAGATGGCTGCGCGACACGCATGCTGCGGCGGCCACCTCGTCGACGGTCACGCGGCGCAGGGGCGGCTGCGCCCACGTGTCCCGGAGGTGCCCGATCACCGATCGCAGGACGGGCGAGAGGGCGCCGGGCGCTGTGGCACCAGGCAGCGGTCCGATCGTCACGAGCTGCACCATCACCCGCAGCGCCGCGCGCACGGCCGTCTGCCAACCCGCCGGGCGTTCGTGACCGAGCCACAGCAGGTAAGTGCACAGGCGCGCCAACGGATCATGTGCCGTCGGCGTCCGGACGACGGCGACGTCGGGCACGTCCACCGCGACGTCGGTCGGCGCGAAGTGGACATAGCCGTGACGGCACGGACCCTGCTCGTCCCACAGCAGCACATGGCGGATATCCGGCGGCACGAGCAGGAGCCGTCCGGGCACGAGCAGGACGCGTTCGTGACCCGCGACGTACGTCGCGCGCCCGCGCAGCATCCACACGAACTCGCAGTCGTCGATCACGCGTGGACCCGTGCGCGCCGCAGCGGGATAGTCAGCTACGGCGGGACCGAGCATCGCAACCCCCGGTCGTGTTCACATCCGGACAAGCACCGACGCCGTCAGAGCATTCCACGCACGGACCGTCGGGGCGAGGCTGAACGCCACCTGCCCGCGTAGGAGGCACGTCATGGCCCGGAGCGTCAAGGCACCCGTCATCATTGACCCACGGCTCAACACCACCGTCATCGCCTACGACGATGTCGGCTACGTGGTCATCCCCAACGCTCTGGACAGTGCACGGCTGCTACGCACCCGTGAGGAGTCCGTCGCGTTGTGCCGCGGCGACCGGGGAGCCATCGACGGTGTGACCTCCGCGTCGCCGGCGGATGGCGACGACGTTGTGCTGCGGCGCTATCTGTGCATCCACTTCCCGCACAAGATCTCGCCGCTGCTGCGGGATGTCGCGCGGGTGCCCGCCGTGATCACGGCGTTGACCGACATCATCGGCCCGAACGTGAAGCTGATGCAGTCGATGCTGTTCATCAAGTCGGAGGGCAGGCCGGGCCAGGCCTGGCATCAGGACGAGACGCACATCCCGACGCGGGACCGGTCACTGACGGCGTGCTGGATCGCGCTCGACGATGCGACCACGGCAAACGGCTGCCTGTGGGTCATACCCGGCTCGCATCGCGCAGGCGTCCTCTATCCGGATCGGGACCAGCACGATCCGCGTTTCGACTGCACCCGTGAGGCGTACGGGTTCGGGTACCGGGATGATGACGCGGTACCGGTCGAACTCCCCGCGGGCGCGGCACTGCTGTTCGACGGCCACCTGCTGCACCGCTCCCTGCCGAACGACGGGCCACCGGGCACGCGGCGGGCGCTCGTCAACCATTACATGAGCGCGGAGTCGCTGCTGCCGTGGCGTCATCCCGCCGCTGACGAGCCGATGGGTACGGCCGACCACCGTGACATCCTGCTCGTGGCCGGCCGGGATCCGTACGCGTTCAAGGGGACGGTCGACATCATGCGACCGCACATCCGGACCGACGGCCACGGCGGCTGCGCGCCCATGACGGACCGGTGACGGCCGACGCGCCATTTGGGCCGTGACGCCGATCGCGCACAGGGGATCACGATCCACACCACGGGACGCCGAACCCGACGGGGATGTGACCCAGCAGGACGCCGGCACCGGCGAACAGGAACGCGTACGGCAGCTGGGTCCGCGTGCGCTCGATCACCTCGCACCCCGACGACAGCGTCCCGCGGGTAGCCTGCAGACGACCCTCCGCTGCATGCGCGCGGCGGGTGACGCGATGGGACCGGGTGGTCAAGAGGAGGACATGGTGGCGACGTTGGACCCGCACCGGTTGTGGCGGCTCGGCGGCGTCGCGGCGCTGGTCGCCGCGGTCGTCAACGTCGCTGTCCTGTTGGCCGGTCGCGCGCTGGGCGTCAGCTTCGACATCCCGACCGCACCATCACCGATCGGCCCGGTGCAGGTCGTGATCAGCACGATCGGCCCGTTCGCGGTGGGCCTGGGTGCCACGGCCGTGGTCGCCTCGCAGAACCCGGCCCGGTTGCGCACCATGCAGGTCGTGGCAGTGATGGTCACCGCGCTGTCGCTCGCGTCACCGCTGCTGCTGGCCAGCGACCCGGCCAGCCGCGTGGCGCTGTCGGCGATGCACGTCGTGGCGTGCGGCGCCTTCGTGGCGACGCTGCGACGTGTCGATCCGCAGCGGGCTGGACGCGCGGTCCGGTCACGTGAGCGAACCGCCTGACGCCTCGTGCGACGCCCGTTCCGGCAGGTCGACGTCTTCACGACCGAAGTGCATCTCGGTAACCCGGTTGCTGTCGTGCTCGATGCCGAAGGATTGACGACCGCGGCCATGCAGCGATTGGCCGCGTGGACCAACCTCTCGGAGACCACGTTCGTGCTGCCACCGACGCGTCCGGACGCCGACTACCGCGTGCGGATCTTCACACCCGCGGCCGAACTGCCCTTCGCCGGACATCCCACGCTCGGCACGTGCCACGCGTGGCTGGCCGAGGGCGGATCGCCCGCACGCGCGGGTGCGGTCGTGCAGGAGTGTGGCGCGGGCCTCGTGTCCATCCGACGTGGGGCGTCCCGGCTCGCGTTCGCTGCGCCACCCCTGCTGCGGTCGGGTGCCGTCGACGACACGCTGGTCGATGAACTGGCGAGGGCCCTGCGCATCGACCGCCGCGACGTGATCGAGGCCCAATGGGTCGACAACGGGCCGGGATGGGTCGCACTCCTGCTGCCGGACGCCGACGCGCGGTGCTCGGTGTGCGTCCCGGCACCATCCGACACGACGTGGGTGTCATCGGGCCCTACCCGGACGCGTCGTCCGCGGCGTTCGAGGTGCGCGCGTTCTTCCCCGTCGACGGCGTGACCCGCGAGGACCCCGTCACCGGCAGCCTGAACGCCTCGCTCGCGCAGTGGCTGATCGCGTCGGGACGCGCCGTCGCGCCCTACGTCGCCAGTCAGGGCACGGTCCTCGGCCGGTCGGGGCGGGTGCACATCGACCAGAGCGACGACGGCACGATCTGGGCGGGCGGTGGCACCGTCGACGTCGTGGTCGGCACGATCGAGACATGACGGGGGTGTCGACGGCCTGACCCGGGCGTTGTGCGGGCGTGCGGTCTCGAAGACAATGCCAGGGAGGTCGGCCAGGCAGGAGCAGTGATGCGTGCCCGACGGAACCCGAGAGGGAACCACCGATGACCGGCGAACGACCCGCTGTGGCGCCGTTCGACCCGCTGGCCGTGGCACGGTGGGGATGGCGGATGGCCGAGGAGCTCAGTCAGCTGCCCGAGGCGATCGCTCAGTGGCGTCAGGGGGTTGCGCTGTTCCTCGCAGTCGCGCGTCGGCTCGAGGCCGCGACCGGAAGTGCCGAGGAACTGCTCGCCCAGATCGAGGCGTCGGGACTGACCGATCAGCTGGCGAAGCTACAGGCGCTCAGCTTCGAGGTCGGACGTCAGACCGCGGTTGGCGGTACGGCCGTCGGCGAGCAGGTGCTCGACGAGGCACGGCGCAACATCGAGGCGTTCACCCGGCTGTTCGCGCCACCGCCGCCGACTGACGACTCGTGAGCCCGTCGGAACGTCCGTTGTCGTGTGCGTGTTCCGGGCCCTCGTCCCGCGGTTACAGTACCGGCGAGGTAGACGATCGACGTCGGTGCCGACCCGCGCGGGGAGGGACCGGGCAGACAGGCGAGGCATCATGACCGCCCAACTCTCCGCCGACCGCTTCGACGCCGTGCTGTTCGATCTCGATGGTGTGATCACCGACACGGCGGCCGTGCACGCGCGGGCGTGGAAGACGATGTTCGACGAGTACCTGCGCCAGCGAGGGGAGCGCGAGGGCGGTCACGTCATCGAGTTCACCATCGACGGTGATTACAAGACCTATGTGGACGGCAAGCCGCGCTACGACGGCGTGCGCAGCTTCCTGACCTCCCGCGGCATCGACCTGCCGGAGGGGGATCGCTCCGATCCGCCGGACCGCGAGACCGTCTGCGGACTGGGCAACCGCAAGAACGAGCTGGTCAACCGGCTGCTCGACGAGGAGGGCGTCGTCGTCTACGACGGCTCGGTGCGGCTGATGCACCACCTGCGCGACGAAGGCGTGCGCCTGGCCGTGGTGTCGTCGAGCCGCAACTGCGTGTCGGTGCTGACCAGCGCGGGTCTGCTCGACCTGTTCGACGCGCGCGTCGACGGGGTCGTGGCGGCGCAGCGGGGCCTGCCGGGCAAGCCCGCACCGGACACGTTCCTGGCGGCGGCGTCGGACCTGGCGACGCCACCTGAGCGCGCGGTGGTCGTCGAGGACGCCATCTCCGGCGTCCAGGCCGGGCGCGCCGGCGCGTTCGGTCTGGTCGTCGGCGTCGACCGCGACGACGAGCGCGAGGCCCTGCGGGCCAACGGCGCGGACATCGTCGTGAACGACCTGGCCGAGCTGTTGCCGTGACCGGCCCCCGGGGAGTTGCGACATGACGATGCTGCCGGACGACGAGGTCCTCGCCGTACCGGCGCGGATGCGCCGACGAGCCTTCAAGTTCCTCCCCGACGACCAGTACCCGGTCGACGAGTGGAAGCTGATCGAGAAGCGCTTCAACCGCCGCTACCTGGCCCGGGTCGAGACCCTGTTCTCGCTGTCGAACGGGTACATGGGCATGCGTGGTACGCACGACGAAGGACGCCCCGTCGTCGAACGCGGCACCTACATCAACGGGTTCCACGAGGTCTGGCCCATCCAGCACGCCGAGGACGCGTTCGGATTCGCCACGACCGGGCAGACGATCCTGAACGTTCCCGACGCGCGGACCTTCCACCTGTACGTCGATGACGAGCCGCTGTACCTGGCGACCGCCGACCTACGGTCCTACGAGCGCTCGCTCGACATGCGCCGCGGCACGGTGACGCGCGAGCTGGAGTGGCTCACTCCCGCCGGCAAGCGCATCCGCGTGTGCTCGGAGCGGCTGGTGTCCTTCGAGCACCGGCACCTGATGGTGGTCACGTACGAGATCACGGTGCTCGACAACAGTGCGCCGGTCGTGATCTCGTCGCACATCCGCAACCAGCAGGAAGAGCGGGACCGCGGCGGCGACCCTCGCAAGGCCCGTGGCTTCGGTCACCGCGTGCTCGTTCCGCAAGGCCACGAGGCCGAGCAAACCCGCTCGGTGCTCCGCTACAAGGTCGCCGACAGCGGCATGACGTTGGCGTGTGCCATCGACCACGTGATCGAGACCGACAACGAGCACACCTACCACAGCGAGGCCGACGAGGATCTCGGCAAGCTGGTCGTCGTCGTCGACGCCGAGCCGGGTCAAACGATCCGCATCCACAAGTTCGGCACCTACCACACGTCGCGCAGCACGCCGACGCGTCAGCTCGCCGACCGCTGCCACCGCACGCTCGACCGTGCGGTGCGCGACGGCTTCGACGACCTGCTGGCCGCCCAGCGCTCGTACCTCGACGACTTCTGGGAGCGCAGCGACGTCGTCGTGCGTGGCAACCCCGCCGTGCAGCAGGCCATGCGGTGGAACCTGTTCCAGCTGATCCAGGCGGCGGGGCGCGCCGAAGGGACCGGCATCCCGGCCAAGGGGCTGACCGGATCTGCCTACGAGGGGCACTACTTCTGGGACACCGAGATCTACGTCCTGCCGTTCCTGACGTACACGGCTCCGCGCATCGCGCGCAACCTGCTGCGTTTCCGGCACTCGCTGCTCGACGATGCGCGCCAACGGGCTCGTGAGGTCAGCCAGCGCGGCGGGCTGTTCCCGTGGCGCACCATCAACGGCGAGGAGGCATCGGCGTACTACGAGGCCGGCACCGCGCAGTACCACATCAACGCCGACATCGTGTACGCGCTGCGCCGGTACGTGGAGGCGACCGACGACACCGAGCTGCTGCACACACTCGGTGCCGAGATCCTCGTCGAGACCGCGCGGCTCTGGGCGGACCTCGGCTTCCACCGTGACGACGGCAACGGCACCTTCCACATCTACGGCGTCACAGGCCCCGACGAGTACACGACACTGGTCAACGACAACACCTACACCAACCTGATGGCGCGGCTGAACCTGCGCTTCGCCGCGGACGTGGTGTCGGAGATCCGCAGGGGAGACGCCGACCGCTACGCCCTGCTGCACCGTGACACCGGCGCGACGGTGGAGGAGATCGCGGAGTGGCGCAACGCGGCGGAGTCGATGTTCATCCCGTACGACACCGAACGCGGCATCCACCCGCAGGACACGAACTTCCTCGACAAGGAGGTCTGGGACTTCGCCGCGACGCCGCGCGACAAGTACCCGCTGCTGCTGCACTTCCACCCGCTGGTGATCTACCGCTTCCAGGTCATCAAGCAGGCCGACATCGTGCTCGCCATGTTCCTGCTCGACCACGAGTTCTCCCGCGAGCAGAAGCGCCGCAACTTCGACTACTACGACCCGTTGACGACTGGTGACTCGTCGTTGTCACCGTGCATCCAGAGCATCATCGCCGCCGATCTCGGCTATGAGGACAAGGCGGTCGAGTACTTCCGCAACGCGGCGCTCATGGACCTGGCCGACGTCGCCGGCAACACCGCGGACGGGGTCCACGTGGCCTCGGCCGGCGGTGTGTGGATGGCCGCCGTGTACGGGTTCGGGGGGCTGCGCGACTCGGATGGCACCTTGGCGTTCGAACCACGCCTGCCACAGACGTGGGACGGGCTGCACTTCCCCCTCCAGTGGCGCGGCCAGCGCATCGACGTCGACGTGCGCCACAACGAGGTCGTCTACGAACTGGCCGACGGAGACCCGCTGACGATCACCCACCAGGGCGAGCAGGTCGAGCTCAAGGTGGGCGAGGCGGTCAGCTGCGCGGTGGAGCGCTCGTGACGACGACCGTGGGGTGCGGCTCCTGCGCCGCCTGACCGTCGCGCTGATCGTGGCCGCGGTCGCGCTGTGGCTCGGTTCGCTGCGTGATGGCGACGCGGCGCCGGCCGGCAGCGGACCGGGACATCCGCCGGTCGCCGCGTCCGTCGCACCCGCCGACGCCCGCGTGTAGTGCCGGCCGCCCGAGCGGTCGCGTCGGGCTGGTCGCCCCGCCGGCTGGTCGGCCGGGTGGTCACGCGCCACCGGCCGACCAGCGTCCGGCGGGCCATCCCGTCGTAGCTACACTCGATCCGACACCGATCCGACGAGGAGTGCTGTGGCAACCCGACAGGCCCCGACCTATGACGTGAGCGTCGACCGGCAGAAGGCAGCCCAGGCCGCCGGGACCTACGACCTCGACGACCTGCCCGGACTGCTGTCGTCGCCGGTCAGCGCCGCGCGCATCGGCAAGAGCCCGCGCCAGGACAAGATGCTCAGTGGCGCCGAGGCTCTGGCCGAGGTCACCCGCCTGACACGGGGCGCGGCACTCGCCATCTACGGTCGACCCGAATCGCGATGGGCGAACGCCTACTGGCGCAGGGCGGGCAGCTCGGCGTCGATGACCGAGCTCCTGAGCTACGCGAGGCAGCTGATCGGCATGCGCCCCGACGGCCACCTCGTGGTCTGCCTGTGCGGGCACGCCGGCCAGGGGCCGTGCATCCCTCTGTGGGCGCCGCGCGACGAGGTCAGCCTGACGGTGCAGCCCAACGACCTGGTGCTCCGCTTCGGCGACGTCGTCCCGGACGACTGACGTCGGAGGTCGACGGTTCGGCCCCGCCCCCTGACCACAATCCTCTCCTGACCAGCAGGTCTTACCACAGCCTCACCTCGGTCGTTCGAGCACACCGCTGGCTCAGCGCTTGACTTCGACGCCCCGGTACCGCGGGATCGCCTCGTGGACCGGCCCGTCGAAGGAGGCTGACGCGGCACGAGCGACCTGTTCGAGCCGGCAATCCGTCGCCGGGCTCTCGATCGAGTGGCTTCGCATCCCCGAGCGAACAACGGTTGTCGGTCGCAGCATCGGCCCGCTGCTGGTGGCCGAGGACCTCGTGATGGCCGTCTACCTCCCCCCTGCTCGGTGGGATCCTGGCCGGCGGCACGACGCTCGCGGTCGGTGGCTCGGTGACGATCGCGCTGGCCGCCGCCGGGTTCGCGCTGTTCGTCGCCTTCAGGTACGGCAAGACGATCAGCCGAGCGCGACAGGCAGAACACACACAGAACTACTGCAACCAGCAGGTCGACGACCTGCTCAACGAGGTGCGGACCGAGACGACATGGAGCGGCGCAAGGAGCTCCACGACGAAGCGGTCACGATCATCGTCGACGCGCAGAGCTACGTGTACCTGTACAACCCCGACATCGTGCAGGCGTGGCAGCCGACGCTCGGAGAACTACGAGGTGCGCGCAGACGGTCAGATCCTGTGCAGCCAGGTCCGGCTGAACCGCTGAGCGACGAAGGGCCCCAAGTCGTGGCCGGCTACGTCGTCCGCCGGGTGCTGCAGGTCCTTGTGGTGATGCTCGGCGTCAGCATCGTCGCTTTCGCCGTGCCGCGACCACGGTCATCCTGGAGCGCCTGCCGGCGACGTTGACCCTGGCGTTCGCCGCAACTCGCGGTCGCCCTGGCGAGGGCGTGGCCTCTGGGCATCTCCACCGACAGCGGTCAACTCAATCTGCCCCCAATGGGGTGTCTTGACAGATCCCCTCCAAATCAGCCGCGCAACTCGTCGACCTCGGCCTCGCATTCCTCGACGAACTCCTGGGCCGCCGCGATGCGATCATCGATCCGCTCGTACTCGGCCAGCACGACCGAGCGGCGGGCGCCGATGGCCTCGACGACCGCCTTGGTGGTCTGATCGACGGGTCGGCGCATCTTGCGGGGCACGGCGTCCGCCTCGGCGCGCACCTGCGCGACGAACGCGTCGAGACGGTGCCGTTCGCCGACGAGGAACTCGCGGTAGCGCAGCAGCTCGGTGTGCTCCTCGCGTGCGCGCAGCAGCGTGAAGTACGCCGCGTCATACTCGGAGCGGGCCATGGCGGGCTCTAGGTCCCGTCCGCGAGCTCGGCGAACAGGTAGGCCTCGGCGAGGCACGCGCACTCCCAGTCGTCGAGGTGCAGCGACTCGTCGATGCCGTGGGCGCGGGTGTCCGGATCCTCCACACCGGTCAGCAGCGCGGGGATGTCACCGAAGGCCTTCGTGAGCGGTTCGATCAGAGGGATGCTGCCGCCCAGGCCGACGAGGACCGCGTCGTTGCCGTACGCGGCCGCGAGAGCACGCCGGGCCACCTTCATGGTCGGTCCATCCGGGTCGCCGTAGTAGCCCGCGGCGGCCGCGCCACGCGTGACGGTGACCTGCAGCCCCCACGGCACGTGGTCCTCCAGCCAGCCGACCAACAGGTCGAGCGCGCGGTCCGGGTCCTGTCCCGGCGCCAGCCGTGCGCTGACCTTCGCCCTCGCTGTCGCCGCCAGCGTGTTCGATGCGATGGCGACCGGTGTCGCGTCGAGCCCGGTCACCGAGATGGCCGGCCGGTACCACAGCTGCTCGAGCACGTGGTGGCCGGCCGCGCCGATGAGCTCGACGCCGTCGAGCAGGCCGGCCTCCTGACGGAACTCGTCGAGGTCGAACGCGAGCGCGTCGACCGAACTCGATCCCGGCCCGTCGGGCGCGTCGTCGGCGAAGCCTGGCACAGCCACCGTGCCCCTGTCGTCGGTGAGCCCGGCGAGCAGCTTCGCCAGGCCGCTGACGGGATCTGGCACGGGTCCGCCGTACATGCCCGAATGCAGCGGGTGGTCGAGCGCGCGCACCTCGACGACGCAGTCGGTCAGTCCCCGCAGCGAGTGGGTCAACGCCGGCGTGCCGACCTTCCAGTTCACCGAGTCGGTGATGATGACGACGTCCGCGCGGAGCAGGTCACCGTAGCCGTCGAGCAGGGCGTCCAGATGCTCGCTGCCCGTCTCCTCCTCGCCCTCGACGATGACCTTGACGTTGCACGGCAACCGGTCGTGGGTCGACAACCAGGCGTCGATCGCGGCGACGTGCACCATGATCCCCGCCTTGTCGTCGGCGGCACCACGGCCGTACAGACGGCCGTCGCGCTCGGTCGCTTCGAACGGCGGCGTCGTCCACGCTTCCAAGTCGCCGGGCGGCTGCACGTCGTAGTGCGCGTAGCACAGCACGGTGCGCTTGTCCGGTCCGGCGTGCAGCCACTCGGCGTACACGGCCGGGTGGCTGCCCTCGACCTCCAACAGCCGCGCGTTGCTGCAACCCCGCGCTGTGAGGAGGTCGCGGACCGCCTCCGCGCACCGTCGCAGCTCGGCGTGGTCGAAGCCTGGCGCGCTGACGCTCGGGATGGTCACGAGGCGCTCGAGGTCGATCCGGTGCGTGGCCATCCGGTTGACCAACGTGTCCCGGACGTCCGTGTCGATCATGGCCGGTCTCCTCGGGGCGGGGGAGTGCGTCGTGCCCGCAGCGTAGAGGCCGGACCGGCCTGCGTCAGACGGCCGTCAGCACGGTCGGTCCTGCCGACCTGTCGACTGTGGTGGTTGCGGATGGCGTGGTGGGGGCAGAATTGACATTGACGTCAATGTCAACAACGATCGACACGCCACCGCCGTCCTACGGAGGCGCAGATGCCCAGACCCGTCCGCCCGGCCGCTGCCGGCCATGCCAACGCCAGCGAGCCAGCGTCGCTCGAGGGCACGTGCGCCGACACCATGGGACTCGTCGTCGCCCCGACGACCGGCAGGTTCGAGCCGGCGGCCATCTCCGGCCGCGTGCGGGCCGGTCAGATCCTCGGTCACATCACGGGCGGTCGTGGTCGTGCGGACGAGGTGCGCTCACCGGTCGACGCCCTGCTCAAGAACCTGCTCGTCCGCCCGCGTCAACTGGTCAGGCAGGGCCAGGCACTGGCCTGGCTCGACGTGTCGCCGGCGTGACCGTCCGCACGCGGGCGGTGGCGCCGCGCTAGGTTGACGCCATGATCCCACGTACCGCGGCAGTGCTCGACGGCCTCGGTGTCGCCGTTCCCGACCGCATCGTCACCAACGACGATCTCGCGGCGCGGCTCGACACCAGCGACGAGTGGATCCGCACGCGGACCGGCATCGCGCAACGACGCATCGCCGATCCGGCCGTCGCGACCAGCGATCTGGCGTTCGAGGCCGCCCAGGCCGTCCTCAAGAACGCCGCGGACGATTCCCCGTCAGCGATCGTCGTCGCGACCACCACACCGGATCATCCGATGCCGGGTGTCGCGCCGCTGGTGGCGGCCCGTCTCGGGTGGGACTCGGTCCCCGCATTTGATGTGCAGGCCGCCTGCGCGGGCTTCGTGTACGGGCTGGCGTCGGCGGCCGGTCTGATCGCCGCGGGAGTCAGCGAGCGCGTGCTGCTGATCGGCGCGGACCTGATGGCCCGCATCACCAACCAGGACGACCGGTCGACCGCGGTCCTGTTCGGTGACGGGGCCGGCGCGGTGACCATGCGCGCGGGGGAACCCGACGAGCCCGGCGCCATCGGGCCGTTCGACCTGGGCAGTGACGGCAGCGGCGTGGACCACCTCGTCGTCCCGGCCGGGGGGACCCGGATGCCCGGTCCGGATCCGGACGCAGCCGGCCGATTCCTCACCATGGATGGCCGCGACGTCTACCGTCACGCCGTGCGACGGATGACCGAGTCGTGTCTGGCGCTGCTCGACACGGCCGGGTTGACCACCGACGACGTCGACCGGTTCGTCGGACACCAGGCCAACCTGCGCATCCTCATGGCGGTCGCCGACCGGCTGGGCATCCCCACCGACCGCCGGGTGAGTAATGTCGACCGCTACGGGAATACCTCAGCCGCCTCGATACCCCTCGCGCTGGCCGACGCAACGCTGCGTCCCGGCGAGCGGATCCTGGTGACGGCGTTCGGCTCCGGGTTCACCTGGGGCTCGACGCTGTTGACGTGGCCGGATCTCGACCGACGTGGGGCATGACCCCGCCACCCTCACGGCGGAAGGACTCCGCCGGACGTTCGACCATGACCAACGACGGTGAAGGGACACTGAACACATGAGCAGCGCTGTGTACGACAAGGTCAAGGAACTCCTCGTCGAGAAGTTCGGGGTCTCCGAGGAGGAGGTCTCGCCCGAGGCGACGTTCGCCGACCTCGATCTCGACTCGCTCGACCTCGTCGAGTTCGCGCTCGCCGCCGAGGAGGAGATGGGCGTGCGGATCAGTGACGAGGAGGCCGAGCAGCTCGACACCCTCGACGACACGGTCAAGCTGCTCGAGGAGAAGGGCGCCACCGTCGAGCGCGCTTGACGACGTTGACCACCGTGGGCCGGACCGCGGCCCGCATCGCGGCAGTAGGGCACGTGACATGACGACCGACATCGCGATCACCGGTCTCGGCCTGGTCACCCCGGCGGGGATCGGTGTCGACACGGCGTGGGCCGGGGTCCTCAGCGGGCGGTCCGCCGCCGCCAAGGACCCCAACCTGCACGGCATCCCGATCGACATCAGCTGCCGGGTCGCTGACTTCGACGGCAACGCGCTGCTGGGCCGCAAGGCCGCACGCCGGCTCGACCGCTTCGTCCAGTTCGGCCTGGTCGCCGCCCGTGAGGCGATCGAGGACTCCGGGCTGGATCCCGAGACATGGGACGGCGCCCGCGTCGGCTGCGTCATGGGCTGTGGCATGGGCGGCTCGCCGGTCTGGGAGCAGCAGCACGAGATCATGCTCGACAAAGGTCCCACACGGGTGTCGCCCCTGCTGATCCCGATGATGATCCCGAACATGGTCGCCGGCCACATCGCGATCGAGTTCGGCGCCAACGGGCCGAACCTGGTGACCGCCACGGCGTGCACGTCGGGCGCCACCGCCATCGGCGTCGCGCGCGACCTGCTGCGCACCCGCGCGTGTGACGTCGTCATCACCGGCGGCACCGAGGCGGCGCTGTCGCCATTGTCGATCGCGGCGTTCGGGCAGATGCATGCGCTGTCGGCACGTGTCGACGACCCGGCCGCCGCGTCGCGGCCGTTCGACGCCGACCGGGACGGCTTCGTCGCTGCGGAGGCGTCGGGCGTGCTGGTCCTCGAACGCGGCGAGGACGCCGCGGCTCGCGGCGCGACCGTGCGTGCCCGGCTGCTCGGCTACGGGGCCAGCGCTGACGCGCACCACATCACCGCGCCCGACCCCGAGGGGGTCGGCGTCGGCCTCGCGATCTCCTCGGCGCTGCGCGATGCGGGGGTCACCGCCGCCGAGGTCGGGCACATCAACGCCCACGGCACGTCGACACCGCTCAACGACGCCGCGGAGTCGAGGGTCATCCGCCGGATGTTCGGCGACGACGCGCCGCCGGTCACGTCGACCAAGGGCGTCACCGGCCACTCGCTGGGCGCGGCCGGGGCGATCGAGGCGGCCTTCGGCGCACTGACACTGGAGCACGGCCTGATCCCACCGACGGCGAACCTCCAGAAGCAGGATCCCGAGGTCGACCTCGACATCGTCCACGGCGAGCCTCGCGAGGTCGCAGTCGACGTCGTCATGTCGAACTCGTTCGGGTTCGGCGGCCAGAACGGTGTCGTCGTGCTCGCCGGCGCGTAGGGCGCTGCACGCGTGACCGAGACCATCGACCCGCGCGCCGACCGGTTGGCGCGCATCACCGCGCTCGTCGACCTCGACAGCTTCGCCGAGGTGGGCAGCCAGGCGCGGCACCGCGTCACGGCGTTCGGCATGGAGCGCAAACGGCCCGACGGCGACGGCGTCGTGACGGGGTCGGCGCGCATCCACGGGCGGCCAGTCGAGGTGTTCGCACAGGACCCGACCGCACTGGGCGGCTCGCTCGGAGAGGTCCATGCCGCCAAGATCGCCGCGGGGCTGGATCGTGCGGCGCGGGTGCGCTGCCCGGTGATCGGTCTCCTGGACTCCGGCGGCGCGCGCATCCAGGAGGGCGTCGCCGCGCTCGACGGCTACGGCTCGATCTTCTACCGCAACGTCGCGCTCAGTGGGCGGGTGCCGCAGATCAGCGTGGTGATGGGTCCGTGCGCAGGCGGAGCGGTGTACTCGCCCGCGCTGACCGACGTGGTCATCATGCAGCGCGACAAGGCGCACATGTTCGTCACGGGTCCGCGGGTGGTG
Organism: Euzebyales bacterium; assembly: GCA_036374135.1. NCBI lineage: Bacteria > Bacillati > Actinomycetota > Nitriliruptoria > Euzebyales > Euzebyales bacterium. The sequence continues at coordinate 16,872 of DASUUK010000102.1, read as the reverse complement.
CGCGCGGTGACGTTCGAGGACGTGTCGCTGTCGGATCTGGGCGGCGCCGAACTGCACGCGCGGACCTCGGGCGTCGCGCACCTCGTTGCCGACGACGCGGCGCACGCACTGGACCTGACGCGGCGCGTGCTCGGGTACCTGCCCAGCTCGTGCCACGACCTGCCGCCGCACGAGGTACCGGTCGAACCCGAGCCGATGCCGCAGGTCCCCGACGACCACCGCGAGCCCTATGACGTCCGCCGCGTCATCCGCGGGATCGTGGACGGCGGCTCGTTCTTCGAGCTTCACGAGCAGTTCGCCGAGAACGTGGTGGTCGGCTTCGCGCGCGTCGACGGCCGGTCGGTCGGCGTCGTCGCCAACCAGCCGCTGGTGCTCGCGGGATGTCTGGACATCGAGGCCAGCGAGAAGGCGGCGCGGTTCGTGCGGTTGTGCGACGCGTTCGGGATCCCGCTGGTGACGCTGGTCGACGTGCCCGGCTTCCTGCCTGGCACCGGTCAGGAGGCGGGCGGCATCATCCGCAAGGGTGCGAAGCTGCTCTACGCCTTCGCGGAGGCGACGGTGCCGCGGGTGACCGTCATCCTGCGCAAGGCGTTCGGTGGCGCCTACATCGTCATGAACTCCAAGTCGCTCGGTGCCGACGCCGTCTTCAGCTGGCCCGGCGCCGAGATCGCCGTGATGGGTGCCGAGGGCGCGATCGACGTCATCTACCGCCGCGAGCTCGCGGCGGAGCCCGATCGCCGGCCGGAGCTGATCGGTCATTACCGCGCCGAGGCGATGGACCCCCACGTGCCCGCTGAGCGCCTGAGCGTCGACGAGGTCATCGACCCTGCCGCCAGCCGCGCCCGCGTCGCGGCGGCACTGCGCGCCCTGGAGCGCTCGGTGCGGCCCGGCTACCGTCACGACAACCTGCCGCAGTAGACCACACCACCGAGAGGACCCGACCGTGCTGCTGGCCGACAAACGCCTGGTGATCACCGGCGTGCTCAACGACGCGTCGATCGCCTTCCACGTCGCCCGGCTCGCGCAGCAGCAGGGGGCTGACATCGTCCTGACCGGCTTCGGGCGTGGCATGCGCATCACCGAGCGGATCGCCGGCCGGCTCGAGGCGGCGGTCGACGTGCTCGAGCTCGACGTCACCGACGAGACGCACCTCGACCGCGTGCGCGCGACGCTCGACGAGCGGTGGGGCGGCGTCGACGGCGTGGTGCACGCGATCGGCTTCGCGCCCGACAGCGCGATCGGCGGGCAGTTCCTCCAGACGCCGTGGGAGGACGTCGCCACGGCGGTGCACGTGTCGACCTACTCGCTCGCGGCGCTCGGTCGGGCGTTCGCGCCGCTGCTCGCGGCCGGTGGCGGGGGTGCGATCGTCGGTCTGGACTTCGACGCGGCCGTCGCGTGGCCGTCGTACGACTGGATGGGCGTCGCCAAGGCGGGACTCGAGTCGTGCTGCCGGTACCTGGCGCGCGACCTCGGTGCGCAGGGGACACGCGTGAACCTCGTCGCCGCCGGACCGCTCAGGACCATCGCCGCACGCTCGATCGCCGGGTTCTCCACCTACGAGCAGGTGTGGCAGAAGCGCGCGCCGCTGGGCTGGGACACGGGCGATCCCGAACCGGTCGCGCGCGTCGTGTGCGCGCTGCTCAGCGACTGGACGCCGGTCGTCACGGGTGAGATCGTCCACGCCGACGGCGGCGCGCACGCGATGGGTGCCGACGTCCGCTGATCACGGTGATGAGCCGGTTCCCCGATCCGCGCAGGGGCCCGGGTGACGGGCCACTCGCGTACGGCGGCGATCTGGAGGTCGCCACGTTGCGCGAGGCCTATGCGCTCGGGATCTTCCCGTGGCCGGGCGACAGCGGCACGATCTGGTGGTGGTCGCCGGATCCGCGGGCGATCATCCCCATCGGCGGGCTGCACGTGTCCCGCAGCCTGCGCCGCAGCCTGCGGTCGGGAGCGTTCTCGTGCACGAGCGACACCGCGTTCGACGCCGTCGTCGCGGCGTGCGCGCACCGGCCGGGGGAGGGGACATGGATCGCGCCGGAGATGCGCACGGCGTACGGCCGACTGCACGCCTCCGGTGATGCCCACAGCGTCGAGGTGTGGGACGGCGCCGGCGCCCTCGTCGGCGGGTTGTACGGGGTGGCCGTCGGACGCGTCTTCTGCGGCGAGTCGATGTTCCACCGTGCGCCGGACGCGTCGAAGGTCGCGATGGTCGCCACGATGCGCATCCTCGAGCACGGCGGCTACGACATGTTCGACGTCCAGCTGCCGACCGACCACCTGCGGTCGATGGGCGCGGTCGACCTGGCGAGGGACGCCTACCTCGACCTGCTCGCCGCAGGGCTGAACGATCCCGCCCGATGGGACGCTACGGCGGCCCCCGGTGGTCCCCGCCCAGGGTGAACGGCGCGTGGGCGCACGCGACACACGCCTTGGCGTTGTCGACGTTCTCCCAGCTGACCCGCCACAACTTTTCCTCGATGCCGCAGACCGTCTTGCCCTCCCAGCGCAGCTGGATGTCATCCGGTGGCGCGGCCAGGTGCTGGATCTGCTCGTCCGGGGGCACCCACACCCAGATCACATCAGCCATCGGTGGCACGGCCCTTTCGCAAGGTGTCGGATTCGCGTGCCGCCCGGCGCGGAACGCCCCGTGGCGGTGGTCTGCGCGCAGTCTAGAAGATCGGCGTCTCACACGGCGCACGTCGCCGTCACGCTCATCCGGTGGTGCGCGGGGACCGCCGGTGGGTGACCGCTAGGCTGCGCTGGTGCCCGTCGAGCCGATCACACCCGACCCCCCACGTGACGTCGGACGCACCGTGTTCACCCAGACGTGGGCGCGACTGACGTTCCTGCACTGGGCCGTCGAGCCGGACCGGCTGGCCGGGCACCTGCCGCCGGGCGTGCGCCCCGACGTCATCGACGGGCGGACCTATGTCGGTCTGATCCCGTTCTGGATGCAGGGCATCGGCATCCTCGGCGGTCCCGTCGTCCCGTACCACGGTTCGTTCTGCGAAACCAACGTCAGGCTGTACTCGGTCGACGCCGCCGGGCGCCGAGGGGTCGTGTTCGTGTCGTTGGACGCCTCGCGTCTCGCCCCGGTGCTCGTCGCACGCGCCGTCGGGCTGCCGTACCTGTGGTCGAGGATGCGATACCGCCGACGCGGTGCCGTCGCCACCTACACGTGCCGCCGGCGGTGGCCGGGTCCGGTGGGCGCGGGCTCGCGCATCGCGGTGGAGATCGGATCGCGGATCGATCCGGGCCCACTGGAGCACTTCCTGACCGCGCGATGGGGCCTGCACGCACAGGCCCGCGGCTCGCGCACACTGTTCTGGCCGAACGAGCACGGCCGCTGGCCGTTGCACGCCGCGACCCTGCGCGACCTCGACGACGAGTTGCTCGCGGCCGCCGGATTCGGTGAGCTTGCGGGGCGTCCGCCTGACAGCGTGCTCTACTCGCCCGGGGTCGACGTCCGCTTCGGCCCCAGGCGACCAGCGGATGATCGGAGGAGCGGATGACGGGCGCGGGCAGCGGGGCCTGCTCGATCGCCTACGCGAGGTGGGGCGCGTTCTCGGCAGCGTGCTCGCCGGACGCCGACGGAGGGCGAGCCGCGGCGGCTGCCAGAGTGCCGCGACGACGACGACCGTCCCAGGTGCGGGCTGCCACGCGCCGCTGGTGCGTGGCAGCTGACGCCGGACAACGGCGCCGGCTGCCACTGCGCGGGTCAGGCGGCCGCGGGGACCCCGACGCTCGGCAGCGCGGCCGCGAGCACCTGGTCGTAACGCTCGGCCAGCGTGATGTCGAGATCCTCGCGGACGTGCTCGGGCACGTCGTCCAGATCGTCGGCGTTGCGCTTCGGCAGCACCACGCGGCGTAGACCGGCGCGGTGGGCGGCCAACAGCTTCTGCTTGACGCCGCCGATGGGCAGCACCAGGCCCTGGAGCGTGATCTCGCCGGTCATCCCGACGTCGTGTGCGACCGGCTGTCCGAGCAAGAGGCTCACCAGCGCGGTCGTCATTGTGATGCCCGCCGACGGGCCGTCCTTGGGGATGGCGCCGGCGGGAACGTGCAGATGGATGCGCGTGCTGTCGAGCACGTCGTCGCCGAGTCCCAGTACCGCCGCATTGGCCCGCACGTACGACAACGCGATCTCGGCCGATTCACGCATCACATCGCCGAGCTGACCGGTGATGGTCAACCCCGGTTCGCCGTTGGTGCGGTTCGCCTCGATGAACAGCACGTCGCCGCCCATCCCGGTGACGGCCAGACCCGTGGCGACGCCGGGCACGCTGGTGCGTTCGGCGACCTGCTCGTGGTGCACGGTGGGGCGTCCGAGCAGGTCGGTGATCTGGTCGGCGTCGATCGTGACCGGCTCCGTGGCCTCACCCGTCGTGAGGCGGGTGACCACCTTCCGGATCAGCTTGCCCAGCTGGCGTTCGAGGCTGCGGACCCCCGCTTCGCGCGTGTAGCCGTCGGCGATCGCGACCAGCGCCTCGTCGGTCATTTCCAGTTCGTCGGCGCGCAGACCGGCACGCTGCTGCTGGCGCGGCAGCAGGTGGTTGCGGGCGATCGCCACCTTCTCGTTGTCGCTGTAGCCGTCGACGCGCACGACCTCCATGCGGTCCAGCAGCGGTCCCGGGATGGTGTCGACCACGTTGCCCGTCGCGATGAACAGCACCTCGGACAGGTCGAGGTCGACCTCGAGGTAGTGGTCGCGGAACGTGTGGTTCTGCTCCGGGTCGAGCACCTCCAGCAGTGCCGCGCTGGGGTCACCGCGCCAGTCGCTGGCGACCTTGTCGATCTCGTCGAGCAGAATCACCGGATTGGCGGTGCCGGCCTCGGCCAGAGCGCGCGCGATGCGGCCCGGCTGGGCACCGACATACGTGCGGCGGTGGCCGCGGATCTCGGCCTCGTCGCGCACACCGCCCAGCGCGACGCGGACGAACTTCCGTCCCAGGGCCCTCGCGACCGACTCGCCGAGGGATGTCTTGCCCGTACCCGGCGGACCGACGAGCGCCAGGATCGCACCTGTGCCGCGTCCGGTCTCCGGCCCGAGGTCGCGTTCGGTACGCAGCTTGCGCACCGCGAGGAACTCGATCAGACGGTCCTTGATGTCGTCGAGGTAGGTGTGGTCCTCGTCGAGCACCTCGCGGGCCGCGGTCAGGTCCAGGTTGTCATCGGTGCGCGCGCCCCACGGCAGCTCGAGGATGCGGTCGAGCCACGTACGGATCCAGCCGTGCTCGGGGTTCTGCTCACCCATGCGGTCCATGCGGCGCAGTTCCTTGCCGGCGAACTCGCGCACGTCGTCGGGCATGTCGGCGTCGGCGATCTTCTGCTCGTACTCGGCGATGAGGTCGCCGTCGTCGTCCTCGCCGAGCTCGGCACGGATCGCGGCCAACTGCTGGCGCAGGATGGCTTCGCGCTGGGTCTTGTCGATCTGTTCGCTGGCGCGCTTGCGGACGTCGTCGCTGACGGTCAGGTCGGCGAGCGTCTCCCGTGCCCAGCCCAGCACCATCTCCAACCGCGCGGTGACGTCGAGCGTCTCGAGCACCTCGACCTTGTGCTCCGCGGACAGGTCGGGAGAGTACAGCGCCGTGTCGGCCAGCGTGCCGGGATCAGCGATGCCGTCGACCGCGGCGGCGACGCCGCGGGCGCGGCGGCGCCGCAGGATCTCGCCGAGCACCGCGCGGTACTCGCGCGCGAGCTCCGCCGTTCGGGCGGGGTCGCTGTTGATCGCCGACACGGGCTCGATCGTCACACGCAGGCCGCTGCCGTCGTCGCTGCCCGCGCCGATGCGCGCCCGCTCGATGCCCCGCACGAGCACGGCACGCGTGCCGTCCGCGGCCTGTTCGTCCTGCTCGACCATGCCGATCGTGCCGATGGCCGCGTACCGCCCGTCCACCTGTGGCACCAGGACCAGCCGCCCGTCGCCGGCGCGGGCGGCGTCGACCGCTCGGCGTGCCAGGGCGCTGTCGGCCACCATGTTGACGACCATCTGCGGCGCGACCACGCCATCGGGCAGCGGCAGCAGCGGCAGCACCACCGTTGTCACATCGTCCATCTTGCAGCCACCTTCGCTCGTCACTTGCAATCAACAAGCTAGCGGTGGATGGCGGAGATGGCTCCCGCAGAATCGCTCATGGCCGTCGTCAGACCACGAAGCTCTCGTCGGTCTCGCCGTCGGTCAATATCGCCGAGCACGTCGGGCAGTACCAGCGCGCTTCCGCGACCGTGCCGCAGGCGCGATGGCGCACCGGCTCGCCGTCACCCTCGGCCGCACCCCACTGCGCCAGCAGGCGCAGTGCGCCCGCCAGCGCATACCCGCTGGCCGTCAGTTCGTAGGCGTACCGCGGTGGCCGCTGCTGGTACGGCTGGGCGATCACCACGCGGTGGCGCTCGAGCTGCTTGAGCCGGCTCGACAGGATGTTGGGCGCGATGCCCTCGACGTGCTCCTGCAGTTCGCCGAACCTTCGGGGACCCTCGAGCAGTGCCTCGATGACGAGCAGCACCCAGCGGTCACCCACGCGCTCGGCGGCGTGGACCAGGGGCGAGGTGTCGGCGGTGCTCACGAACCGCATGCTACCCGCGAGCCGAACGAATGGGTTGCCGCCGGTGCCGGGTTAGGTAGTCTGTTGCAAGTAGCAAGTTACTTTCCGCAGGCAGAGGAGATGCTGACATGACGACGCTCACCGACCTGTCAGAGGTGCTCTCCGACATCGCCGCGCGCGTCGGCCCCGCGGTCGTGGGCGTCGGCGGCCGGCGTCGCGGCGCCGGATCCGGCATCGTCGTCGCCGACGGCCGTGTCGTCACGAACGCCCACAACCTGCGATCCGAGTCGGTCGGCATCCGGCTTCACGACGGCACGCGCGTCGAGGGCACCGTGGCCGCGGCCGACGCGGACAGCGACCTGGCCGTCATCCACGTCGACACGGGCGACATCGCGCCCGTCGAATGGACCGCAGCGACACCGTCCCTGGGTGCGTCGGTGTTCGGTCTGTCCCGCGCCCGGTCGGACGGCGCCACGCGCGTGACGTTCGGCACGGTCGCGTCGGTCGACCGGCGGTTCCGCGGTCCGCGCAACCGGCCGATCACCGGCGCGTTCGAGCACACGGCACCGTTGGCCCGGGGCGCGTCGGGCGGGCCGGTGGTCGACGGGTCCGGTGCGTTGCTCGGCATCAACACGCATCGGCTGGGCGAGGGCTTCTATCTGGCGGTACCCGCCGACGACACGCTGCGCCAACGGATCGACACGCTCGCGGCGGGTCAGTCACCTCGTCAGCGACGCCTCGGTGTCGCGCTCGCCCCACCGCACGTCGCCCGTCGCCTGCGCGGCGCCGTCGGACTGCCCGAGCGCGACGGATTGCTCGTCCAGGAGGTGTTCGACGACACGCCGGCGTCGGCCGCCGGGCTGCGTCGCGGCGACCTGATCGTGGCGATCGACGGTACGGTCGTCGACAGCGTCGACGTGCTGTACGGCGCCCTGGGCGGTCACGCCGACACGCTCACGCTGCGGATCCTGCGCGGCACCGAGGAGAGTGACGTCACGGTCACGTTCGACTGATCCTGACGCTCCGCGTGCACAACCACTGCGCGGAGCCCTCCCGCCGACTGCGGTGCGAGGGGGGTGGTACCGCTGTCGAGTGGTCAATGTCGCGCGATGGAGTCGATCAGGCCGATGATGCGGGCGCGGGTCGCCGACAGCGGGCTGCCGTCGCGCAGCGCCGACGCGGCCTCGTCGACGGTCATGGCGGACACCTCAGCGACGTGCTCGGCCATGCGCTGCCAGAGCTGCTCGACGTGCGCCGCGGCGCGGCGCACGTCGTCACCACGGCCGTCGATCGCGTAGCTGCCGTCGAGGCGGAGGCTGATCGTCGCCCGCGGCGTCGCCGATCGCCCCGCCGTCCCGGAGGCCAGCACGATGGCCGCGGTTCCGCCGGCCGCCCCGATGCAGCGGGTGGTCAGCGGCGCGCGCAGCAGTCCGATGACGTCGAGGACCGCTGGCACGGCGTCGACCGCACCGCCGGGACTGTTGATGATCAACTCGATCGGGTCGGCCGACCGGCCGTCGGCGAGCATCAGTTCGGCGCACAGCCGATCGGCGGTCTCCTGATCCAGGATCCCCGTCAGCAGCAGGCGACGATCGGCGCGCAACTGCACGACCGGGTCGTCCGGCCACACCACGGCGTGCGCGGGCACGGATGGAACGATGACCGGTTGCGGATCATCCGGGATCCGCTGCGGGTGTATCGGCCATCCCGGCGGTGGGATCTCGGGTGGCGGGTCACCGGGTGTCATGCGTCGCTCTCCTGGTCGAGTGGACCCACGCCGAAGCGCATCGTGAGCCCGAGCGCCTGGGCGTACCGCTCGAGCGTGGAGACCCGGACGTCGCCACGGCCCGCCTCGAGACGTGCGACCGCGGACTGTGACGTCCCCATCCTGGCCGCGACCTCGGTCTGGGACAGCCCGGCGGCGCGCCGCCGGACGGCGAGGTCGTCGATCACCTCGCCGAGGTCGTCGCGGAGCTGATCGAACCCGGGAAAGGCCGACGATCGGGCATCATCGGTGCCTGCCATGGCCGTCACCCGCCCTCATCGACGAGGACGCGCCCGTCCCGCGGCGCGAACGTGGCCAGCGCCTGCGCGTCACTCGCCGGGGAGCGGATGAAGAAATCGGCCCAGCTCGCCGCATCGGGATAGCTGGTCGCGACGATGTCCGCGCACGCGGACTCGACGTCGTAGGTCGTCGTCCGCAGTTGGACCACGCCGTCGCGCAGCAGTGCCCAGTGCGCGCCGGCGCGACCGTAGGGCATGCCGACGCTGCCCGGGTTCACGATCAGGCGCCGGTGCGCCAGACGCTGGAACGGCATGTGCGTGTGGCCGCAGACGATCGTTGAGACCGACGGGTCGACGGTGGACAGGACTTCGGCCCACCGCTCCAGGCGGGTGTCGACCAGCACGACCTCCTCGTCGTCGCGTGGCGTGCCGTGGCAGAACAGCACCGGCCCGAAGCCTGCGAGGTCCAGCGTCACCGGGTGGGGGAGCGATGCCAGCCGTTCGACGTGCCTGTCCGACAGCTGGCGAGCCGCCCACGGCGCGATCGGGTCGGGGATCGTCGTGTCACCGCCACGCGCCAGCGCAACGAGTTCCCGGTCGGCGTTGCCGCGTACCCATACCACGCGGTCACCCAACTCGTGCAACCGGTCGAGCACGGCGACCGGCTGCGGACCGGCGGCGATGTCGCCCGTGAGGACGATGCGGTCGGCGGCGGTGACCGCCGGCTCGGTGAGCACCGCCTCGAGTGCCGCCAGCACGCCATGGATGTCCGACAGCACGGCGACGGACGCGATCGTCGGTGACAGACTCATGACATCAACGATATCTCAATAACGATATGGGCGCGCGTGTGCGGATGGTGCGGTCCGGTGGGATCGACTCCGAGGTCGTCCTCGGCGGTGCCGACTGCGTATCGTGCATCGTCCGGACAGCGCTGCCGAGGAGACCGGATCGATGGGATCGAGTTACCAGCCGCGGCCACTCGACTTCCAGCGCTACGACGAGGAGCACATGCGCGAGCGCGCTCGCACCTGGCACACGCAGATGGACCGTCGCCGCTCGGTCCGGCAGTTCTCGACCGAGCCGGTGCCGCGGGATGTGATCGCCGATGCGATCCGCACGGCGAGCACGGCGCCGTCGGGCGCGCACATGCAGCCGTGGACGTTCGTCGTGGTCGCCGACGCCGACCGCAAGGCGCGCATCCGCGAGGCGGCCGAGGCGGAGGAGCGCGAGTTCTACGAGCGCCGCGCGCCGACGGCGTGGCTCGAGGCGCTCGCACCCCTCGGCACAGACGCGGTGAAGCGCCACATCACCGACGCGCCCTACGTCGTCGTGCTGTTCCGCCACCGCCACGGCGTCGCCGCCGACGGCAGCCGCCGCGCCTACTACTACACCGCCGAGAGCTGCGGCATCGCCGCCGGCATGTTCATCGCGGCGATCCATCACATGGGTCTCGCGACCCTGCCGCACACACCCAGCCCGATGGGCTTCCTGTCGGCTCTGCTGGACCGGCCGTCCAACGAGCAGGCGTTCCTGCTGATGCCGGTCGGCTACCCCGCCCGCGACGCCGTCGTGCCCGACATCGCCCGCAAGCCGCTGGATGCCGTCAGCGTCTGGCTCTGAGGTGGCCGCGTCGTGTCCGCGCTCGTCACGGGCACCTGTCGCCCGGACCACGCCGGGAACCGTCAGTGTGGTCACCGGGCCATCAAACCCCGGGCCGCCACAGTCCGAACTTCCACGTCGGGTCGCCCGGGACCATCGTGTGCTCGAACTGTGATCGAACACCCATGCGCCGCGTCCGCTCGACCGCGGACCGTCCGAGCGCCAGCTGGCTGCGCTGCCACCGCGCCAATGCCGTGTCGACGTCGAGGTCGGCGTCCCGCAGCGCATCGTGCAGCGCCCATGCGTCGGCACACGCCTTGGCCTGTCCGGCTGCCAGATGGGGCCGGAGGCCGAAGGCGGCGTCGCCGAGCAGGCACACGCGCCCGAACACCATCTTCGGGACCTCGAGGTCGGCGATCGCCTGGATCATCGGCCGGTGACACGAGGTCATCAGCTCGGCGAACGTCGGCGCGAGAGCCGTGTCCGCGCGCGTGCGCATCTCCGCCAGGTGGTCGTCGCGGATCTGACCCGGAGGGACGGTCGTTGCCCACCGGCGCCCGTCGCGGCCGGTCATCAGATCGTCCAGCTCCGCGCCTGCCGCGTAGTTGCGGTACCAGACGACATTGATCGTGCGCTGGCCCGGTGCGGTCGCGCCGTCGGCTCGGGGGATCGCGTAGGCGAGGATGTGGCCGTCGTCGAGGATCTGGTACAGCATCGCGTCCGCCAGTTGCTCGCGTGCGCCCGCGCTCAGCTGCGCCTCGTCGATCACGCCGCGCCACGCGACGTAGCCGGCGTACATGGGTCCGACGTCGGGCAGGAGCAGCGTGCGCGCCGTCGACCCGATGCCGTCGGCGGCGACCAGCAGGTCACCGGTCACCGTGCGCCCGTCGTGCAGATGCACGGTGGCGCCGTCGTCATCGCGGTCGAGGTCGACCATCGCCGCGTCGAGGTGGTACCGCTCGCGGTCGAACGCGTCGAGCAACGCGCTGTAGATCGAGCTCCAACCCGCGAACCGGTAGTGGTCGGCGTCGCTGGCGAGCACCCGTCCCTGACGGTCGATGTAGGTCCAGTCGCGCAGCTCCAGGCTGACACGGTCGCGGTCGGGTGCCCGCTCGACCAGGTAGCGCTCGGTGATCGGGAGCACGACGATGCCCGCGCCACGCGCCTGCAGCGCGGCGTCGGCGCGCTCGAACACCTCGACGTCGAGCCCGAGGTCCGCCAGCAGCAGCGCGGTGCTCAACCCGCCGATCGAGCCGCCGACGACGAGGACGCGCAGCGTCACGACCGCACCGCCGCCATGTGGCGCGCCCGCCCTACGGCAACCCGAACGTCGACACCGAGTCGACCGTGCACTCGAACAGCACGCGGCGCTCGTCGCGCGAGGGATCGCGTAGGCCGTACGGCGGCTCGTTGCCGGTGTACTTCATCCACGCCTCGTCGATCGTGCGGGTCGCCCGCTCGCCGTCCGGATCGTCCTCGCGCACCTCGTTGCTGACCGTCGCGCGCATGCTCATCCAGTGATAGGGGTTCTGCGGGTTCATCAGCATCACCGTGACCTGCGGGTTGGCCCGCAACCACTCGCACTTGCGACGGTGCGTGGCGAGGTTGAACAGCACACGATCACCGTCGTAACCGATCCACACGGGCGTCAGGCTGGTCCGACCGTCGTCCCGGGTCACGGCGAGCACGGCGGTCACGGGTTCGTCCAGCAACCGGCGGTAGATCGGGTCGAGATCATCGAGTGTCTCGATCTCGCTCCGCTCGCCGATCATGAACTGATCTTCCTGCAGCCCTTCGGCGACGTGATTGAAGTTGGCGACGGTGAACCCCACGGCTCCTCCTCGGTGCGGTCAGTCGAGCAGTTCGACGGTCACGAAGCGCAGTGGCGTCGTGCCGACGTTCTCGAGGTCGTGGATCAATGCGGTCTGCGGCGTGTGCTCGAGCACCTTCGTCTCGCCCATGTGGTAGTCGCGCACCACATAGGTCCCGTCGACGAAGCGCTGCAGCCCGCGTCCCGGCGAGACCACCGTCCAGAAGTAGTTGCGGGTGTGGGCGTGGAACGGACCCCGCTCGCCGGGCGCGAGCAGCACCTCCCACACGCGGATCCGATCATCGGCATGCCACAGTGTCGAGCCGACGTCGAGGTTGCCCGCCGCGGTCGCAAGCTCGTCCGCGTACTCCGCGCGATCGAACGTGCCCTGTGCGACCGCGTCACCCGTGTCCACGCTGCCTCGATCCGCCCGCTGCGACTGCGGCCGCGGACGTCGTTGGAGCATAGGAGACGCCGGACACTCCGGCGAGACTGCGCAGCATATTTGACTTGACTTATATAAGCAAGGTTCTATAATTTGCAGCCATGCACGCGTTCGACGTCCTGGGTGACCCGGTGCGACGCCGGATCCTGGAGCTGCTCGCGGACGGGGAGGCCAGCGCCGGGGAGGTCGTGACCGCGATCAGCAGCGAGTTCGGCATCTCGCAGCCGGCCGTGTCCCAGCACCTGAAGGTGCTGCGCGACAGCGGGTTCGCCCGCGTGCGGCCGGACGGCGCCCGGCGCCTCTACACGCTCGACGCGGGGCCACTGCAGGACGTGGATGTGTGGCTCGACCGGTTCCGCCGCTTCTGGACACCGCACCTGAACGCACTTGCGACCGAACTGGCCCGCGGACGCAGGCAGCGACGCATTCAGCAGGCAGACGATGACAAGGGACAGACATGATCGACGTGAAGCACCAGATCAACGCGGTCGACCGCACGGTCGGCGCGCGCACCCTCGCCGCGGGGGAAGCCCGCGTGATCACCATCACGCAGACCTATGGCGCCGAGGTCGGCGACGTCTGGGACGCGTGCACGAACACGGAACGCATCCCACGCTGGTTCCTTCCGGTCCGCGGTGACCTGCGTGAGGGCGGCCACTACCAGCTCGAGGGCAATGCGAGCGGGACGATCAGCAGCTGCGACCCGCCGCACCGCTTCAGCGCGACCTGGGAGTTCGGTGGCGACGTGAGCTGGATCGACGTGCGACTGACAGAGGAGGCCGACGGGCACACCACGTTGATGCTCGAGCACGTCGCCCACGTCGACGACACCCGATGGTCGGAGTTCGGCCCCGGCGCAGTCGGGGTCGGCTGGGACGCGGCGCTGCTGGGCCTGGCGACGCACCTCACCGAGGGCAGCGCCGTCGATCCGGATGCCGCCGCGGCCTGGGCGGCATCCGATGAAGGCCGCTGGTTCATGGGGCGCAGCAGCGAGCTGTGGCGCGACGCCAGCGTCGCCGCCGGCACCGACCCACAGGCAGCGCGCGAAGCGGCCGACCGCACGACCGCCGCCTACACCGGTGCGGGGCCGGCGGCCGACTCGGAGGCGAGCGCCTGACCAGTTCCGGCCTGAACCCTCAGTGGGGGAGTGGCTCCGGGTGGCGATCGCGCCAGCCGCGTGCACACCCTTCAACGGGGTGTGCATGGCAGCGGGCAGCAGCTCGGTCACCGTACGTAGGTCGTGCCCATGAGATCGGAGCCAGCACCGTCGCGAGAGCGATGGCAGATGAGGATCCGCCCGGCGGCGGGTCAACGTGCGACTGACGACGCGCGGTCTCGAACTGGTCGACGAGGTCTATCGTCACGCACCTGGCCACTGCGCGCGAGATCCTGGGTTACGTCGCGCTGCCGAGCGTCAGCAGTTGATCGCCCTTCTCCGCGTGACGCTGCTGCACCTCGGCGATCGCGCGGACATCGACGGGTCCGACGATCCCTGACGGCGACCGCCGTGAACGAACGTACGTTCGGTAAGGGGAGTTTCGCGGTCGCGCTCGGTCAGGACGACGGCCACATCACGCCCAAGGTCGACGTGCGCGGAGCGCTGTTCGACGGTGACACGGTCCTCCTCGTCCGGGAACGCCTGGACGGCATGCGATGGACGCTGTCCGGAGGGTGGGCCGACGTCGTCGACACACCGGCGCAGGCCGTCGAGCGGGAGTTCCGCGAAGAGACCGGACTCGAGGTCCGTGCCGTGCGCCTGCTTGCGCTGATCGACCGCCGAACCTTCAACCATCCGCACCCAGCACACGCCGCCTACAAGGCGATGTTCGCCTGTGAACCGACCGGCGGGACATTGCGCGCGTCGACCATGGAGACCGCTGCGCCGACGTTCTGGCCGGTCGATGACCTGCCTGAGCTGTCCACCGGACGCATCACCGCGGAGCAGATCAAGCTGCTCCACGACGTGCACACCGATCCGTCCCGGTTGGCGGCGTTCAACTGACGCGCGCCGAGGGCGTCACGTGACCCACCGAGTCTGGAGGAGCCTCCCGCAAGGCATCGCCCATAATGCACCTTATGTCAACTAGTTCCGAGGTGGTGTCCCGACCTGACCCACTGGGCAACCCGGTGGTCAGTTCCCTCCCACGCAGAACTCGTTGCCGTCGGGATCGGCCAGCACGACGGCGCCGTCCTCACCCATCGCGAGCCGAGTGGCCCCGAGAACGACCAGCCGGTCGACCTCCGCTTGCTGGTCGCCACCGGCCGGGGCGAGGTCGAAGCGCTGCCGGTTCCGCACCTGTCTTGGGGCCACGGGCGGGCCTCCCCACGCGACCTTTGTGCCGCCGAGCGGTGACTGGATCGCGGTCTCCTGGTTCTGGTCCCACACCAGCGGCCAGCCCAGCGCCTCGCTCCAGAAGAGGCCGACTTCCCGGGTGCCGTCGCAGGCGAGCTCCCCGAGAAGGCCGCACCCGGCGAGGAAGGCGTTGTCCGGCTCGATCACGCAGAACTCGTTGCCCTCGGGGTCGGCCAGGACGACGTGGCCCTCCTCGGGGCGCTGCCCGACGTCGAGGTGGCCGGCGCCGAGCCCCAGCGCCGTGGCCACCGTGTGCTGCTGGTCGGCGCGGCTGGCGCTGGTCAGGTGAAGGTGCATGCGGTTCGGCCCCACCTTCTCCGCGCGGCCCGGGACGAACCGGAGGCTGAGTTGGGCGTCCTCGCCGGGCAGGAGCGCACCGCCGGTGTCCTCGACGACCTCCCGGCCGAGCATGTTGGCCCAGAACTGCGCAAGGCGAGCGGCGTCGTGCGCATCGAAGGTCACCGACAGCAGTCGCGAGAGCATCACCGCACAGTAGACGGGGGCCAGCAACACAACAAGGCGCCGAGCCGCACAGGCTGCGTCGCGCGGCGAGATGTTGTCATCATAGGGCTATCCTAGTCCTATGAGTAGAACGCAGACGATGGTCCAACTCAACGAACAGTTGCTCGATCTGCTCGACCAGCGCGCGGCCCGTGCCGGCGTCTCCCGGTCACAGATCATCCGCGACGCGATCGAGGCCTACCTCGCCACCGACAGGCAGACCGCGATCGACAGTGAGATCGTTGACGGCTACACCCGTAGGCCGCAGACCGGTGAGTACGACGCCGATGAGTGGGGTGACCTCGGGCCACTCGTGAGCGCCCTGACCGTCGTCCAGCAACGCCGGCTGAGCGACGAGGAGCGCAAAGCAGGGCTCGAGCCGTGGTGACCCGCGGCGGCGTCTACTGGATCGAACATCCCGAGTGGGGTCGCCGCCCCGTGCTCGTGCTCACCCGCGACGCTGCGATCGGTGTACTCAAACGCGTGACCATCGCATCGATCACGCGCGTGATCCGTGACATCCCGACCGAAGTCGTCCTCGACACCGACGACGGCATGCCGACACGCTGCGCGGTGACGCTCGACAACATCGGAGAGGCGTGGAAGGCCATGCTCGTCGACCGCGTCACCACCCTCACCCCGACACGCATGCGCGAGGTCTGCGACGCCCTCGACACAGCAGTCGGCTGCTGACGGAGGTGGAGTGGTCGCAGGCAATGTCACGGCCCACTCGCAGTCGCCCGATGACGACGATCTGTCGGTAGGCTGAGCCGGGCTCAAGGTGCCCACGGCCGTGCAGCGCGTCCTGCCGGTTGACATGGCGCGGGCCCGAGCACGAGGTAGCCGCGATGGCACGATCATCCCCCGCCCTCGCGCGTGTCGCCGACACGTTGACGGCGACGCGCGCGGTGATCGCGATCGCCTTGGTCCCCGCGATCGCCAGCGGTCACATCGATGTCGCGGCCGTGATGCTCGCCGGGGCGTGGTGCACCGACATGCTCGACGGGCGCATCGCCCGCCGGGCGGGCACTGAAGGAAGCCTTGGAGCGTGGGATCTGCATGTGGACAGCGCCGTGGGTGTCGCCGTCCTCCTGGGGCTGGCGTTCGCGGGACACGCGCCCACGCTCGCGATCGCGATCGCCGTCGTGCTGGGTGGCGCCTTGGCGCTGTCCGGCAACGCGGCAGCCGGACTGGGTCTGCAGACCATCGCGTACGCGTGGTTCCTCGTCATCGCGTGGCAGCAGGGCTCGACCCTCGCGCGTTGGTTGTTGCCCACCGTCATCACTGCCCTGCTGGTGATCGATATCGACAGGTTCATCACCGTGGAAGTCCCCCGGTTCATCTCCGGCATCGCCGCGCTCGGCGACCACACGTCGCGCCGGAAGGCCAGGGACCGCCGGACGTGATCGGAAGCGGGACCCGTATCGACCCGAACCGGGTCCGCCGACCGTTCCGCCGGCGCCAGCGACCTTGATCGGCTGGCAACCTTGACGTTTTCGTGCATCGGGCGACCGTCGCTGACGTGCTGGCGTCGGTTGCGGCGGCTCGGAGCGCGGGATCAGTCCGCGGCGCGCGTACCGGTCTTGGCTTTGGTCACGATGGTGGTGATCCG
>DASUUK010000101.1 GCA_036374135.1 Euzebyales bacterium | reverse complement strand
CGTCCAGGCGGCGTCGATCATCGGCGTTGCCTGGCGGAAGAACGCCGCCCCCGCCGCGCCCGGGCCATGCCGGTCGAGGACCCGGCCGAGCAGGGTGGCCTCGCGCAACGCCATGCTCATCCCCTGGGCGTACAGCGGGTTGAACGAGCACACCGCGTCGCCGACCACGACGTACCCGGCCGGCAGGGCCGGGAGCCGGTCGTAGCGGCGGCGCAGGTAGGCCGGGAACGCCCCACTCGCCGGCTCGCTCACCGGTTGCGCGCCCTCGGCGAGGACCTGCAGGTCGTCGGACTCCAGGGTGCTCGCGTACGCGACGAACCCGTCGAGGTCGGTCGGTGGCCGTTCGCCGAGGACCCCGACGAGGGTCACCAGGCAGCGGTCATCCTCGACGGCGACGGCGAACCCGCCGCGGCGTCCGTCCGGCGGTACGCCGGCCACGACGTGGCGGCAGCCGTCGAGGTCTTCCGGCCGTCGGCGGAACAACCGCGTGGCGTAGTGCACGCCCACGTCGAACCGTTCCTCGTCAGGTGCCGGGTACCTCAGGTCGGCCAGCCAGCGTGGCGAACGTGATCCGCGGCCGGCGGCGTCGACGACCAGGTCCCCGTGGAAGGTCGTCTCCGGTCCCCCGTCGGGTCGGCGCACGCGCAGACCGGCCACCCGTGCTTCGCCATCGAGTACCAGGCCACGGGCGTCGAGGCGGTCAGCAACCTCGACGGTCGGGAGCGCGCGGACCCGGCTGCGCACCACGGACTCGAGCAGCGGGCGCGTCGCCCCGAGGATCTGCAGCTCGGTGTCGTCCAGCGCGAGGTGGTCGCCGGCGACGTGGAACCGGATCTCGCCCACAGGCATGAGGTGGGCGCCGTGGGCGAGCAGGTCGTCGGTGATCCCGGGCAGCAGCGCGGTCAGCTCCTGCAGGCCCGATGGCAGCAGGATGTGGCCGTGCCGGCCCTGCGGGACGCCCGTGCGGGGGCGCCCATCGGCGGGCAGGGCGTCGCGCTCGACGACGGTGACCTGGTCGAACCGGTCGGCGAGCGCTGCGGCGGTGGCCAGCCCGGTCAGGCTGGCACCGACCACGAGGGCGTGTGCGCCGGTGCGTGGCATGGCTGTCCTGCCTCCTCCGTCGCGGTGTCCAGTGCTCGTCGGCCGGCGTCACGCCGTGCCGACGCCGACGTTGATGGCGTTGTGCAGCACCGCCTCGGGCGCACCGCCGGAGCGCTCGCGGAGCATGCCGTCGAGCACCTGCCGGACCTCGGCGGTCTGCTCCGCGGTGAGGTCGGCCACTGCGGCCGCACCGATCGGGTTGCTGTTCGTCACGACGTCCCACAGGTGGCCCGCCGATCGGACGGGCAGATCCCACACGTCGGACTCCACCCGCACGTCGGCAAGGCCGGCACCGGTCAGCTTGTCGCGCAGCCGCTCGGGGTCGGCGACCTGGAATGGCAGCGGCGGTGGGTCCGTCGGCAGGCCGGTGAAGTCGGGGACCACGGCACGCACCGCGCCGAAGAAGAACGTCAGGAACTCGGCGCGCGGCAGCGGGCCGACCGCGACGATCAGGACCCGACCGCCGGGACGGGTGACCCGCGCCATCTCGCGGACCCCGCGCGCCATGTCGGGGAACAACGAGACACCGTGCTGGGAGGCGGCCAGGTCGAAGGTGTCGCCGTCGAGGTCGAGGGCGTGGCCGTCCATCACCCGAGCGTCGATCGCGAGCCCTTCCCTGCCCGCCCGGGCGGCGAGACGCTCGATCATCACTGGCGAGATGTCGGAGGCCACGACCTGCGCGCCCAGCCGGGCGGCAGGAATGGCCAGCGCCCCGCTGCCCGCCGCGACATCAAGGACCCGCGTGCCGGTGGTGACGCCGTGGCGGCGCAGCACCTTGTCGCCCAACGCGATGTTGGGCGCGGTCAGGTACTCGTCGAAGCCGGGTGCGACCCGGTCCCAGCCGGCCCGGAGCTGCTCCGGCGTCGGCGCGGTCTGCGTGGTGTGTGCGGTCGTCATGATGTGCTCCCGTGATCGATGGTTCGGGCGGGTCGTCCAGCGCGGCGCGGACGGCCGCGAGGAACGCGGTCGGTGTTCGTCGGCGGGATCGTCAGTCCTGCATCCACCCGCGTCGTCGACGCTAGGAAGCCACCGACGATGCCGCGTCGGGAGGACGACCCAGATCAGCGCGACCCCGCGAAATGGGTCGTTCTGTGCAGGTGCAGCGCTAGACGAGCTCGTGCTCGTAGGCGTAGGCGGTGGCCGCGGCGCGGTTCGCGAGACCCAGCCGGGTGAACATGTTGTTGAGGTGGCGGGCCACGGTCTTCTCGCTGATGACGAGGTCGTCGGCGATCTCGCGGTTCGTCAGTCCGGCGGCGACCAGTCGGATCACCTCGACCTCGCGGGCGGTCAGGCCGGCCGCAGCGTCGGCCTGACCGCGTCCGGCGAGCTCGTCGAGCCGCGCCAGGTCCGGTCGGGCGCCGACCTCGGCGAAGATCTCCCGCGCCACGGCCTCCTCCATCCGTGCGGTATCGGCGTCGCCGAGCCGCCGACACGCCGACGCCAGCAGCACGCGGACGCAGGCCCCCTCGTACGGTGCCCCCAGTTCCTGCCAAGCCGACTGCGCGCGGTGCAGCGCCGAGACGGCGCCGCGCGCGTCTTCCTCGGCCAGCCGCACGGCGCCTTCCGCCTGCGCCGACATCGCCCACAACAGCGGCTTGTCGAGCTCGGTGGCGAGCTGGGCCAGCTCGTCGGCCGCAGTCCGGGCCACCTCGAGGTCGCCGGTCGCGAGCAGGATGTCCACGCACGCGGCGAGCACCTTCGCGCGGTCGCCGAGCCCCTGCGCCTCCTCGACGACGCGACGGATGGCGCCCTCCGCATCGCCGAGCCGACCCTGTGCCAGGCGCAGCAGCGCCAACCCCGGATGCGGCCCTCGACCCGCCCGGCCGGCCAGCCCGTACGTGCGCTCGGCGTCGGCGAACTCACCGCGCAGCCGGTGCAGCTCCGCTCGCTGGTAGTAGGCCAGCCCGATCGCCGACTGCCCCGGCGGGTCCGACAGGCGCGCGCACGCGCGCTGCGCCCCGGCGATCGCCGCCTGCCAGTCGCCGCGCAGCTGCGCCAGCTCCGACAGGTGGACGAGGCACTGGCCGCGGTAGGGCACCAGGTCCGGCTGCGCGTCGCACCAGGCGCTCAGGACCCGCGTCCACTCCTGCGCCCGGCGCAGGTCGAGCAGCCGCCGGCACTGCAGGATCACCCCGCAGTACACGAGCCCCGTGACGATCGTCGACACCTCACCGGTCTCGACGGCGACCATCGCCTCGTCCAGCGCCCGGACCGCGCGCTCGGGCTCGTCCATCGCGATCAGGGCCTGCGCGGCCGCGAGCCGAGCGAGCGCGCGCAGGTCCGGTTCGTCGAACCGCTCGGCGACGTCCAGCGCGCGGTCGAACAGCGCGAGGGATTCGGCGGGCTCGCCGGCACCCAGCCGTCGCAGGCCCGCCGGGAGGAGCAGGTAGCCCTGCTCGGCGCAGTCCGGTCCGAGCTCGGCGGTCAGCCGTCCGGCGCGGCCGATCCACCCGCCGCCACGCGCCTCCTCGCCGCGGTTGAACAGCATCACCCCGAGCCAGTACGCACACCGCGCGGCCTGTGCCACCGCGCCGGCGTCGAGGAACGCCTGATGGGCCCGCGCCCAGGCGTCTTCGCACTCGGGGTCCCGACCGGTCAGGTATGCCGCGCGGGCCAGGCGGTCAAGGTCCTCAGGCGCGATCGAGCCGTCCGCGGCGATCGCCGACAGGTGCGCGTAGGCATCCCCCCACGCGTGCAGGCGGAACGCCTCTCGAGCCTTGTCGATGTACGCCACCATCATGGCTCCCGCGGTACGAGCGGACGCCCCGTCGACCGTCGACGACGACGACGTCTGCCATCACCATACGAGAGGCTGCATCCGAATGACAGTCGGCGCACGAACCCCCTGGTGAACGCGAGCACAAGGAATGCCATGCCCAGCGACCGGCGACAGACACCGGACGGCGTGCCGGCGAGCACCGCCCTCGCCGCGGCGAGCCAGCAACTGCGGATCGACGTGAGCGCAGCGTTGCAGACGATGTACGACGACGCGTCGGGGACGCACCGCCCTGCGTCACGCGACGGCATGGATGCCACCGAACCCCGGCCGCAAGGGAGACGCGATGTCCAGTGACGTGACCGACAGCCACATCATGACCAACGGTGAGACGTCGTTCGCCGACTTCGGCAAGGAGATGTGGAGCTTCCTGACCGGCAAGGGTGCCGCGATCAACTACACCTTCGATGACATGCTCATCGAGGTCCCGCGCGAGACCGGCTCCGACGCGCCACGTGCCACGTGGCGCCTGCACGGCACGCTGCGCGTCACCACCACCGACGAGGACAACGGCGCTCAGTGACCGGCCCGGCACCGGGTCGGCGTGTGCTGGTTGACGCCGACCTCCACCTGTCGGTCGACGGTGTCGACGCCACGCTCGTCGGCCGTGGCAACGCGCTGACGTTGCGCACCGACGAACCGGCCCGCATGACGTCCGCGTTCCGCCGCAGCGGCCTGATCGCCACGCTGCGACAGCGCGGGCGCGGCGTCGCCGCGGGCCGCCTGGAGCGCTCCACGCTGACCATCGAGGGCCCGCGCGGACGCATCGCCCGGATCGCACCGGACGTCCGCGGGCTCCCGCTCCGGGCGTGGCCGGCAGGGACCAGGCTCCAGGTCAACCGACCGTTCGACCTGGTGCCAGCCGCCGTGGGTTGGGCCGTTGTCGGC
>DASUUK010000100.1 GCA_036374135.1 Euzebyales bacterium | reverse complement strand
GTACCTCATGACCGGGCCCGACGGCCAGAAATCGGCCGGCTACTGGGACGTACTCGAGGTCGACCCACCGCGCCGGTTCGTGGTCGACGACGGCTTCGCCGACGACACCGGCCAGCCGAACACCGATATGCCGACCACCCGGATGGAGCTCGAGCTCGCCGAGCGGGCAGGCGGCGGCACGACCATGACGGTGGTCTCGACCTTCGCCTCCACCGACGCCATGACTCAGCTCATCGAGATGGGCATGGAAGAAGGAATGCGCGAGGCCATGGGACAGATCGACTCACTCCTCGCCAATGCCGCCGGACGGCATCACATCCCGGAGCCGGGCACAGACGTCGGGCGCGAAGCAAGGCTGATGTGAGCCCCTCGACCGACGTCCCACGCTCATCGAGCAAAGCCGTGCACCTGATCTGCGAGCGCGCAGCGGCCGAGAACCGATGACCGAGCCAAGGAAGACGGGGAGCAGCGAATGAGAGAACTCATGGTCGACTTCATCACCTCGCTCGACGGGTACGCGTCGGCCGAGGGCTGGCCGGGATTCTGGGGGCTGGAGGGACCCGAATACCTCGCCTGGCTCGGCGAGCAGCCCGAAGCCACGACCCTGATGGGCGCGACCACCTACCGCCTGATGTCGGGTATGGCCGCCGGCGAGAATCCGGATGGGGCCGACGAGCGTTCCGGCGACGAGCAGGAGGCGGTCGACGAGCTCACCCGATCCTCGAAGGTCGTGTTCTCGTCCACTCTTGACGAGCCGTTGTCGTGGCCGAACACCACGCTCGTGCGCGGCGATGCGGTCGATGCGGTGCGGGCCATGAAGGAGGACGGCTCGGGCCTGTTGACCACGATCGGCAGTGTAGCCCTGTGTCGATCTCTGGTGGCGGCCGGCCTCGTCGACCGGTTCCGGGTCGTGATGTTCCCCGTCATCACCGGTGCCACCGGAGCGGAGCGCATCTATGACGGCTACCCGGATGTCATGCTCGAGATGGTCGAGAACCGCACCTTCGATGACCGTCTCCAGCTCGTCGAGTATCGACCGCGAGTTCTCGAGCGCCCACCACTTGACCCCCCCTCTTGACCAGAACGGCGCCGAGGTCGTCGGTGGACACCGGCCGCCGCCCCGATCGCGCCCGCAGGGTTTGACCGCAGAAATGACGGCCGGGTCGTTCCTGACGTCAGGAGACGATTCATTGGATCGGAGCGGATCGGGCCCTGCTGCGGCGTCAAGAGCCACAACCACAGATGACAACGGAGACCCCCGATGAGCGAGGCCGCAACGAGCAACCGTCCCTTGCCGCGTGTCACCGACCGGGCGACGTGGCAGGCGAGGATTGATGAACTCCGCGGCAAGGAGAAAGCCCACACCCGCGTCGGTGATGCACTGGCCGCGGAGCGACGCCGGTTGCCCATGGTCGAGCTCGATCCGACCACGGCGCTGATCGGTGCCGACGGGCCGGTGCCGTTGATCGACGTCTTCGACGGTCGGTCCCAGTTGATCGCCTACTTCCACAGGTGGCACATCGGCAGACCAGCCGCCCAGCAGTGCGAAGGCTGCACCTTCAACACATCCCACATCAACGAGCTGTCCTACCTGCACTCCCGGGACGTGACCTACGCAACGTTCTGCGAGGGACCATACGAGGAGGCCTCGCGCTACCGCGACTTCATGGGGTACACGGTTCCCTGGTACTCGGTGCCGCTCGAGTCCGTGGATCCGTTGGTCGCAGGCCGGCACTTCGGCATCCTGGTCTGCTATCTCCGAGACGGTGACGAGGTCTACGAGACCTACTGGACCACCGGCCGCGGCGACGAAGTGATGGCACCGTCGTACGGACTACTGGATCTGACTGTCTACGGCCGGCAGGAGTTCTGGGAGGACTCGCCCGAGGGCTGGCC
The DNA here is from genome assembly GCA_036374135.1 of Euzebyales bacterium. Classification (NCBI taxonomy): domain Bacteria; kingdom Bacillati; phylum Actinomycetota; class Nitriliruptoria; order Euzebyales; species Euzebyales bacterium. Next base: position 15,844 of record DASUUK010000100.1, on the reverse strand, counting down.
GCAGCATTGGGGTTCCAAAGGTGGCCAGTTCCGGCTGGACGGCCGCCCGACGGCCCAGTGGTCACGGATCCGGGCCGGACGCGACGACAATCTCGGCGCAACGCCGGATGATGGCCATTCCGAGCCGCACTGCCATTGACCCCTGCCACCAGATCCTCATGCAGCGCGAGCTGTGCGGCATGGCCGATGCGCACGGTTTCTGCGCTGCACGCCGGTCGGACACGATCAGACGCGGGTGGTCTCACGGGACGCCGGTGGACGCGTTGGATTGTTCGTCTACACGTACCTTTCGTTCGAACCGATGAGTTCAGCGCTCCTACCGCGTCCAATACTGCGAGGTCGGCGCGTGGCTGACGCGCCGCGGGACATGGAGCGACGGGATGGTCATGGGACGACCGGTCGTGCACTTCGAGATCATCGGTAGGGATCCGGCGCGGCTTCGCCGTTACTACGGTGAGCTGTTCGGCTGGGTGTTCCAGACAGGTGATGCGTCAACCGAGGCGGTTTCCGAGTCGGGCGCTTACGGGTTCGTTGACGGGGCGACGACTGGCGGGATCAATGGTGGTGTCGGCGGGGGTGAGGCCCACGTGGCGAACGTCCTGTTCTACGTCGGGGTGGACGACGTCGAAGCCGCGCTGGAGGAGGCGGAGCGTCTGGGCGGAACCAGACAGCTGGGTCCGGCAGGGACACCCGGCCAGCTGGTGGTGGGCCAGTTCACCGATCCGGAGGGCAACCTCATCGGCGTCGCAGGTGTGCAGTGACCGACGGCCGCGGCGCCAACGCCATCGTGGGGTCCATGTACCGGCCTGGTGATACCCGCTACGACGCGGCCTGCGCGATCTACAGCCACCTGTACCGCGCCCGGCCGGCGCTCGTGACCCGCCGGTCGACGGTCACGACGTCGCCCGGGCACTGGCCTACGCACAGCGCGAGGGGTACGAGGTGGCTGTCCGTGGTGGCGGACACGGTCTCGTGGGGGTCGGCACGACGGAGCGTGGGCTCCTGATCGATCGCCCAGGCCGAGCCGGCCATCGTCTGACCACACGAGAGAACACGGAGACATCGATGAACCTGCCACCAATCGTTTCGCCGCAGGAGTGGACATCCGCTCGCGAGGCACTTCTGGTGAAGGAGAAGGAGTTGACCCGCGCCCGCGACGCGCTGGCCGCCGAGCGCCGCCGGATGCCGTGGATGGCGGTGGAGAAGGACTACCGTTTCGAGGGCTCGGACGGCCAGGCGAGCCTGCTCGACCTGTTCGACGGGCGCCGTCAGCTGATCGTCTACCGCGCCTTCTACGAGCCGGAAGTCACCACGTACCCGGAGGCGGGCGGCGCGTACCCGGAGCGGGCCTGCGTGGGCTGCTCGTTCGGCGCCGATCAGGTCGCCCACCCCGCCCACCTGAACGCGCGCGACACGACGCTCGTCTACGCCTCGCGCGCCCCCCAGGCAGAGATCCAGAGCTTGAAGGAGCGCATGGGATGGCAGCACATCCCCTGGTTCACGATCACCGACGACTTCGATAAGGACTTCGGGGTCGACGAGTGGCACGGGCACAACGCCTTCATCCGCGAGGGCGACCGCATCTTCCGCACCTACTTCGTCGACGCGCGCGGCGACGAGGCAATGGGCACCACCTGGAGCTACCTCGACATCACCGCGCTCGGACGCCAGGAGGAGTGGGAGGACTCGCCCGAGGGCCACCCGCAGACCCCGCCCTACCAGTGGTGGAACTACCACGACGCGTACGGCGAGGACGGATGATCGCCCACGTCTCAGGCGTGCCGGTGGAGGAGCTCCTGCTGCCGGTGTTGGCGAGGCGAGCGGGCGCCGCTTGCTGCAGGCGCGCGTCTGGCTGATGTTGCGCGTGCGCTATCGCAATCGGATCTCGCGACGCGCGGCGACCGCCACGGGCCGTCGCGGACTTCCGTCACCAGGCGCTGTCACGCCGGGTCGACGGGGTGGAAGCCGGTGCACACGAGGTCGAGCCGGCTGATGCGGCCGTCACGGACCCGCACGTAGCCGGACTGCTCGATGAGGTGCCACTGGTCGGATGCCCACGCGGGACGGAGCCGGAACCGGTAGGCGACGAATTCCCGTCCGGCCATCGTGTGATGGTCGAGGTGCTGCACCTCGAACGCGGCCACAGTCCCGTACCACTGGTGGAACGCGGCGACGGCCTCCGCGGCGGTGTGCGTCTCGACCATCTGTCGTGGCAACAGGATCCGGAACCAGAGGTCGTCGGCGAGCAGCCCGCGCAGGGCGGCGAAGTCGCGCCGGGCGAGCGCGTCGAGGAAGGCGCGGGCCGTGGTATCTGCCTTCGGCGGTGCGTACAGCGTCGTGCTCATGGGGTTCACGTCCTTTCAGGCGGCGATGGCCTCGTGGTCGAGCGCGGCGATGGCAAGCGCTTCGCGGGACATCTCGCGGCTCTGTTCGATCAGCAGGTCCCGCAGCCGTGGCAGGTCCCAGGCGTAGGAGGCCACGGCGTCGGTGATCGCGAACATCCGGGTCGACAGCTCGTCTCGGGTGCGCTGGTAGGCGCCCAGCTCGTCCGCGGCGTCCCCGACCGGTGCGGTGATGGCACGGGCCAGCAGCTCGGCGTCGCGCAGCGCGTCGGTGATGCCGTGCGCGGTGATGGGGTCCTTCAGGTAGCCGGCGTCTCCGACCAGTGCCCAGCCCGGACCCCAGGGCTGCCGCAGGTAGCCTGCGGCGCCGAGGTGTCCGCGGAGCCGTCCATCGTGGCGGGCGATCGGGATGCGGGCGGCGATCTCCGGTGCCGCCTGTCGGAGCAGTCGTCCGAACACCGTCTCGAGGTCACCTTCGAACTCGGAGCGGAACCGCGTCGTGGCGGTGCCCACCCAGACACCGACGTGCTCGCCGTTGGTGGGGATGAGTCCCGCGGCGACGCCGGGCCGGTAGAACCACTCGTCGCCGTCGACCGACAGCCCGGACCAGTAGCCGTAGATCATCGCACTCGACCCCTGGCCGGACATGTGGTCCCGTGCGTGGACGGTCCGCGCGATCAGTGAGCGTGGGCCATCGGCCCCGATCGTGATGGCGGCGTGGGCGGACCGCGTGCGGCCGTCGCGGTCGCGGTACGCGACGCCGGTCACCCGTCCGGACCCGTCGCGGTGGATGGCACGCGCGTCGGCGCCGAAGCGGACCTCTGCGCCCGCCGCGACGGCGGCGTCGACGAGCAGTGGGTCCAGTAGTGTCCGCCGCGGGTTGTACAGCGCGTCAACGCCGGCCCTGGCGCTGATGTCGACGGCCTCGGCGTCGTCGCCGTAGTGGATGATCGTGCGTCGGATCGGCGGGGTGCCTGCGTCGACGATCCCGTCCAGCAGTCCCCACCGACGCAGCTGCAGGACGCCGCCACGCATCAGGGCGTGCGTGGAGAGCGTGTCGGCGTCAGGGCGCGCGCGGTCGAGCACCAGGACGCGGAGGCCGGCACGGGCCAGCAGCATGGCCGTGGCGGCTCCGGCGACACGGGCGCCGACGACGATGGCGTCATGGGTGGCGGGCTGGGAGGCCGCGGTCCGGGATCGCCGGATGGGTGCGACGGTCATGGTGACGTTCTCTCGTCCTTCGAGGTCTGGATGGGCACGCTACGGACAGCGGGCGGCGCAAGCTTGGAGACGGCGTGGAGACCTCGTGGAGACCTCGGGTAGGGTCGGCGGTGGATGCGCTACGTCTTCGGCGACTGTGAGGTAGACACGTCGACCCGCGAGGTGCGCCGGTCGGGCGAGCCCCAGCGCGTCGAACCCCAGGTGTTCGACGTGCTCGTCCACCTCATCGACCACCGCGACCGGGCGGTCTCGAAGGAGGAGCTGCTCGACGGCGTGTGGGGTGATCGGTTCGTCAGCGAGTCCACGCTGACCAGCCGGATCAAGTCGGCACGCCGGGCCGTGGGCGACGACGGGCGGGAGCAGTCGGTGATCCGCACGGTCCGTGGCCACGGGTACCGCTTCGTCGGGGATCTGCGGGTCACGACGGCGGTGGCCGAGGACACGGAACGCGACGGGACCGCGACGGCCGGCACGCTGCTCGGACGGGCCGGGGAGCTGGCAGCGTTGCGGGGAGAGCTGCGAGCGGTGCTCGGTGGTGGCCGCGGCCTCGTGTTCGTCTCGGGCGAGCCCGGGATGGGCAAGACGGCGCTGGTCGAGACGTTCCGCGCATCGTGCCTCGAGGTTCCCGGGCTCGCGGTCGGGCACGGCGGATGTGTGGAGCAGCACGGGTCAGGTGAGCCCTACCTGCCGGTCCTGGAGGCGCTCGACCAGCTCTGTCAGGGCGATGGCGGGTCCGTCGTCGCGGACCTGCTCGAGGAGCACGCGCCGACCTGGCTGATGAACCTGCCGGGCGTCCTGTCCGGACGGGACGTGGCCAGCCTGCAGGTCCGCACGCTCGGCAGCACCCGCGAGCGGATGCTGCGCGAGTTGGGGCACGCCCTGACGGTGATCACCCGCCGGCAGGCCGTCGTGCTGGTGCTCGAGGATCTGCAGTGGAGCGACCACGCGACCGCGTCGATGCTCGGATGGCTCGGGAGCCAACCGCGCGGTCTCCGGCTCCTGGTCGTGGGCACGTACCGGCGCGCCGAGCTGCAGGCACGCAGCCACCCGCTCGCGGGGGTGGTCGCCGAGCTGCGGGCACACCAGCGGTGCCGCGAATTGGCCCTGCCGCCGCTGGACGAGGCTGCGGTGGCGGCGTTCGCCTGCGAGCACCTCGGCGCTCCCGCCGACACCGCCGTCGTGGAGGCGCTGCGCGGCCGCACCGAGGGCAACCCGCTCTTCCTCACCAACGTCCTGCGGTCATGGGTGGAGCAGGGACTGCTGCGCACTGACGGGGACGAGGTCACGCCGGCTGTCGGCCTCGCGGAGTTGGACGAGTACGTGCCAGCGGACCTGCGCGAGCTGATCGTGCAACGGTGGCGGCGGCTCGACGACCGACAGCGCACGCTGCTGGAGGCTGCCAGTGCAGCCGGACGCGGCTTCCCTGCGGCGGCCGTCGCGGCGGCCGTCGCGGTCGACGCGGACGTGTGTGAGGACTCGCTCGCATCGCTGGCCCGGACGTCGCAGTTCATCGAGGAACGCCCCGCGACGGCGTGGTCGGCCCACGGGCCCACGGGACAGTTCGCCTTCACGCATGACCTGTACCGCTCCGTGATCCACGACCAGATCCCCGCGGGACGTCGCGCCCGACTGCACGGATCGGTCGGCCGGTGGCTCGAGGATGCCCTGGGACCCCGCGCTGACCAGCGCGCGGCCGAGCTCGCCGCCCACTTCGTCGCGGCGCACGAGCCCGCAGCTGCGCTCCGCCACCTGCGCACCGCCGCCGAGCAGGCGCTGCAGCGCAACGCCTACGCCGAGGCGGTCCGGCACGCCCGCGCCGGCCTCGAACGCACGACGGTCATCGAGGACGCCACCGAGGCCGCCCGCGCCGAGGTCGCGCTACAGACCCTGCTCGCCAGCAGCCTCATCCCCCTGCGGGGCTGGGCGGACGGCGACGTGGAGCAGGCCTACCGCCGCGCGTGCGTGCTCGGTGACCACCTCGGGGACGACCGGTACGCCTTCCGCGCACGGTACGGTCTGGCCACCCTCCATGAGTACCGGGCGGAGTACGAGCGGTCCCAGGAGCTGATGCGGCAGGGACTGGACCGCGCCGCCGACGCGGACGACTCCTCGCTGATCGTCAGCCACGAGCTGCTGGCGTGCTCCCAGTACCACCAGGGCCACTTCGACCGGGCGTTGCAGAACGCCAGCCACGGCCTGCAGCTCTACGACCCTGACCGCCACCTCCAGTTGATGGCCGGCGCGGGCGAGGACCCGGCCGTGGCCTGCCACGCGTGGGCGGCGCACTCATCGTGGTTCCTCGGGGACGAGGACGCCGCGCTGGATCATATCGCGCAGGCACTGGTGCTCGCGGGCGACAACCGTCGGGCGTTCAGCCTGGCCTATGCTCACGAGCAGGCGGCAATCCTCCACCAGCATCGCGACCGACCGGACCTCGTCGCCCACCACGCCGCGGAGGCCTCCCGTCTCGGCGCCGAGCACGGCTACCCCTACCGCCAGGCCACGGGCGCGATCCTGCATGGCTGGGCGGTGGCCGCGGGCGGAGCACCCGCGCAGGGGCGGGCCGAGCTAGAGGACGGCATCCGCCGGTACCGCGCAACCGGCGCGGCGATGGACCTGCCCTACTTCCTCGCCCTGCTCGCGAACGTGGTAATCCGCATGGACGACACGGCAGCGGCGAGCACGGCGCTCGATGAGGCCGACGCTCTTGTCGCGGAGCGCCCCGCCTACTTCTATCTCCCAGAGCTCGCGCGGCTGCGTGGGCTGGTCCACCTCGTCGAAGGCGATCTCGACGCCGCGCGGGCCCACCTCCTCGAGTCACGCCGGTACGCCCAGCGGGCGGGAAGCCTGCAGCTGCTGGCGCGCGCTGAGGCGACGCTCAGCGAGGGGCTACCTGACACCGTCACGGGCGCGACCGACGGGCCGCCGTGACCTGACAACGCCGTCACCTGCTGCGTCACCTGGCCTGTTGGTGAAGGAGGACGACGTCGTGGGGGCCACGCTCGACGACGCGTGGCATGCAGCCCTTGGCTGGCTACGTGCCACGCCGGGAGCTTCAACGTGCCCGGGAGGCCGCGCTCAGACGTTGGTGCCGTCGTGGCGACGCAGGAACTCCAGGTGCCGCTCGTACTGGTCGAGCACATCGTCGATGAGCTGGGTGCGCGTGTAGCCCATCACGTCATAGCCCTGGCCGCCGTCGCGCAGGTGCACCTCGAGCCGTGAGTAGTGCTCGTCGCCGCGTGGCATCGATCTGCCGAAGGCGGGGATCGGCGCCTCGCGATGCTGGACCCGGTAGCGGAACGGCGGATGGTCGCCAAATGTGGCCACGAGCTCCACGCCAGGCTGCGCGCCGTCGTCGCTGACGCCGGCGACGCGCGCGGTGACGCCCTGCGAGTCCAGCTCGGCCGCGACCTCCTCCAGGGCCGGTGTGACGTCCTCGGCGAGGAATCCCTCAGCGTGGTTGCGGCCGGGGAACGTCATCACGCGGCGCACGCGTGCCTGCCAGGGCACGTCGGGTCGCGACGACGGTTCCGGGGCATGGGAGCGCCCGGACAGCGCTCCGGGCAGAACGCCGGCGCGGCTGTCAGCCAGGTGGGCCTCGACCGACAGCGCCTTGTACAGCCCCCACATGACGCCGATCATCACGAACGCGAACGGCAGGCCGATGATCACCGTGGCGTACTGCAGCGCGAGGATGTTCCCCGCGGCCAGGATCGCCAGCGTCAGCGCTCCGGTCGCGACCGCCCAGAAGATCCGCAGCCACGCGGCGGCGTCCTCGCGGGGCGTGCGCAGCCGCGACGACAGGTTGGCCATCACCAGTGCGCCTGAGTCGGCCGAGGTCACGTAGAACAGCAGGCCGACGATGATTGCCAGGGTGGCCACGATCGGGAACGCCGGGTACTCCTGCAACAGCGCCCACAGCCCCTCGGAGGGGTCGACGGCCGCGGCCGCGACCTCGGTGAACGCGGTGTTGCCGCTACGGATCTCGTCGAGCGCGGCGTTCCCGAAGATCGTGATCCACATCACGATGTAGCTGAACGGGATGATCATCGTCCCGGCCACGAACTGCTTGATGGTCCGGCCGCGCGAGATGCGCGCGAGGAACAGCCCGACGAAGGCCGACCAGGCGATCCACCAGGCCCAGAAGAACAGCGTCCAGAAGCCCATCCAGTCGCCGGTGTCCTGGAACGCGAAGGTCTGCATCGTCATGTCGGGAAACAGCCGCACGTAGTCGCCGAGGTTGAGCACCAGTGCGTTGAGCAGGTAGGCGGTGCGACCGGTGACCAGCACGAACACCGCGAGCAGGATCGCGAGCAGCACGTTGAGCTGGGAGATCAGCTTGATGCCCTTCTCGACGCCGGTGGTCGCCGAGACCGTTGCGATCAGGACCGCCAGCACGATCAGCGCGATCTGCACCCAGACGTCGATCTGCACCCCGAAGACCACGTTGAGGCCCACGTTGAGGCTCACCACGCCGATCCCCAGCGACGTGGCGACGCCGAAGATCGTGCCGAGCACGGCCGCGGTGTCCGCGGCGTCGCCGATCGCCCCGTCGACGCGCCTGCCGACGATCGGGTAGATCGCCGAGCGCACCGCCAGCGACAGGTCGGTCCGGTAGGCGAAGTACGCGAGCGCCATGCCCATCATCGTGTACATCCCCCAGCCGGAGATGCCGTAGTGGAACAGCGTCCAGGCGGTCGCCTCGCGCGCCGCCTCGACCGTCCGGCCGGCACCGACCGGGGGCGACAGGTACTGCGTCACCGGTTCGTACACGGAGTAGAAGATCAGGTCGGTGCCGATGCCCGCAGCGAACAGCATCGCGGCCCACGCCCCGGTCGAGAACTCCGGACGCGAGTGCTCCGGACCCAGTCGCACCGCGCCGTAGCGGGACAACCCGAGGAAGACCACGTAGATGAGCACGACGGTCGTCAGCGCGATGTAGTACCACCCGAACCACGTCGACACCCAGCCGAAGGCGCGCTCGAGCGTGGTCCGGGCGTGATCGGGGATGGCGACGCACCACAGCGTGACCGCGACGGTGATCACCGCCGAGGCGACGAACACCGGCCACTTCACTCCGCTCCCGGGCTGGTCCGGGCGCTCCATGGCGTTGGCGGGGGGGATGGTGTCGGTGCTGGCCATGTGCTCCCTCCAGTGCGTCTGCGGGTGCCTCGCGCTAGCGGTGGGTGATGGTCCCGGGAACCGCATCGTTGCGCGGATCGCCCTCCGGGTACAGGGGCATGCCGGCCCCGTGACGGTAGAACGGGACGTGCTGCGGGGACAGTGGCGTCGTACCGGCGATGAGGTCCGCGGCCTTCTCGGCCACCATCATCACCGGCGCGTAGATGTTGCCGTTGGTGATCGATGGGAACACCGAGGCATCGACGACGCGTAGCCCGGTCACCCCGTGCACGCGCAGCGACCCCGGGTCTACCACGGCGTCGTCGCCGGTGCCCATCTTCGCGGTGCACGACGGGTGCAGGGCGGTCTCGGCGTCGGCGGCGACCCACGCGAGGATCTGCTCGTCGGTGCGGACCCGTGGACCGGGCGACAGCTCTCCCGCCGAGAATGGCGCGAACGCCGGCTGGTCGAGGATGTTGCGCGCGGCGCGGACCACCTCGACCCACTCGCGCCGGTCGTCGGGTGTCGACAGGTAGTTGAACCGCAACGCCGGGTGTGTGAACGGGTCGCGGCTGCGAATCGCGAGCGTGCCGCGCACGTCGGAGTACATCGGCCCGATGTGCACCTGGTAGCCGTGGTCGGCCGCTGGCCGCGAACCGTCGTAGCGGATCGCGATCGGCAGGAAGTGGACCATCATGTTGGGGTAGGCGACGTCGTCGTTGGCGCGGACGAAGCCGCCGGCCTCGAAGTGGTTCGAGGCACCGACGCCGCGGCGTCCGAGCAGCCACTCCAGGCCGATGCGCGGCTTGTGACGATGTCGCAACCACGGTGCGATCGACACCGGCTGCCGGCAGGCGTGCTGGAGGTAGACCTCCAGGTGGTCCTGCAGGTTGGCGCCCACCCCCGGCAGGGCGGCGAGCACCTCGATGCCGAGCGGCTCGAGCAGCGCGGGGTCGCCGATGCCGGCCAGCTGCAGCAGCTGCGGGGAGTTGATCGCGCCGCCGCACACCAGAACCTCGCCGGCCTCGACGCTGGCGCGCACGTGGTGCCGGCGGGTGCCACGGACGTAGTCCACGCCTGTCACGCGCGGGCCGGTCGCGGCGCGTGTGGTGCGCAGGCCCGTGACCATGGCCAGGGTGCGCACGGTCAGGTTGGGGCGGCGCAGGACCGGGTGCAGGTACGCCCGGCTCGCGCTCAGGCGGCGACCGCGGTGGATGTTGCGGTCGAACCTCGCGAAGCCCTCCTGCCGGTAGCCGTTGACGTCGTCGGTCAGAGGGTGTCCGGCCTGCTGGACGGCCTCGAGGAACGCGCCGAACAGCGGCGACGTCGCAGGTCCGCGCTCGAGCACCAGCGGCCCGGAGCCGCCACGCCAGGCATCGGCGCCGGCGGTGCAGGTCTCCATGCGCTTGAAGTACGGCAGGCAGTGCGCGTGGTCCCACGCCGCCATGCCCGGCTCGGCCGCCCAGCGCTCGTAGTCCATCGGGTTGCCGCGCTGGAAGATCATGCCGTTGATGCTCGAGGAGCCGCCGAGCAGCTTGCCGCGGGCGTGATCGATGCGCCGCCCTCCCAGGTGCGGTTCGGGTTCGGACGCGTACCGCCAGTCGTACAGCGGGTTGCCGATCGGGTACGGCAGCGCCGCTGGCATGTGGATCAACGGGTCGAACCTCGTGTCGAAGCGGCCGGCCTCGAGCACGAGCACCGTCGCACCCGGGTCGGCCGACAGACGGTTGGCGAGCACCGACCCGGCGGAACCGCCACCAACGATGACGTAGTCGTAGCGTTCGGTCACGGCGACCCCGCAGGTCCGCCGAACCAGCCCTGCGGCGCCGGGCGGGTGTTGTGCCAGATGTGCTTGGTCTCGCGATACTCCGCCAGCCCGGCCAGGCCCAGCTCGCGGCCGACGCCGCTCTGCTTGTAGCCGCCCCACTCGGCCTGCGGCACGTACGGGTGGTAGTCGTTGATCCAGATCGTGCCGTGCCGCAGGCGGGCGGCGACGCGCTCGGCGCGGCCGGCGTCACTGGTCCACACGGCGCCGGCCAGCCCGTAGATCGTGTCGTTGGCCAGCGCGACGGCGGCGTCCTCCTGCGCGTCGGCGTTGCCGCCGGTGAACGTCTCGACCGTCAGCACCGGCCCGAACGACTCGTCCTGCACGCACCGCATGCCGGTCGAGCAGCCGTCGAGCACGGTCGGCCGGTAGAACCAGCCGTGCGCGAACGCCACACCCTGCGGTCGCTGCCCACCGACGCGCAGCACCGCGCCCTCGGCGACACCCGCCGCGACATACGCCTCGACCTTGGCGCGGTGCGCCTCGCTGATCAGCGGACCACTCTCGGCGGTCTCGTCGAACGGGCCCCCGAGACGGATCGCGTCGGCGCGGCGCACCAGCTCGTCGACGAACGCGTCATGCACGGTGTCCTCGATGATCAGCCGGGCGCCGGCGGAACAGACCTGCCCGGAGTCGAGGAACACGGCGGTGAGCGCGAGGTCGAGCGCGGCGTCGAGGTCGGCGTCGGCGAACACCACGTTGGGGTTCTTGCCGCCGAGCTCGAGCGCGACGCGTTTGACGGTGCCGGCGGCCGCGGCCATGATCGCTCGCCCGGTCTCCAGACCACCCGTGAACGAGACCACGTCGACCTCGGGCGCCGTGGTCAGCGTCGGGCCGACGCGGTCGCCGGCACCGAGCACAAGGTTGGCGACCCCGTCGGGCAGCCCGACGTCGGCCAACGCGCGGGTGAGCCAGATCGCCGTCGACGGTGTCAGCTCGCTGGGCTTGAGCACGAACGCGTTGCCCGCGGCCAGCGCGGGCGCGACCTTCCACGACGCCTGCAGCAGCGGAAAGTTCCACGGGGTGATCAAGCTGCAGACTCCGACCGGCTCGTGCACGACCCGGCTGACCACGCCGGGGCTGCCCGCGTCCACCACCCGCCCGGCGTCAGCGCCAGCCAACGATGCGTAGTGGCGGAACACGGCGACGACGTCGTCGACGTCGATGCACGACTCGACGTGCCGCTTGCCGGTGTCGAGCGACTCCAGCCGCGCGACCTGTTCGCGTTCGGACTCCAGGCGGTCGGCGAGCCTGCGCAGCAGCGCGGCACGCTCGGGTCCGGGGGTGTGTCGCCACGGACCGTATTCGAAGGCGCGCCGGGCGGCGGCGACGGCCGCGGCGGCGTCCTCCGCGGTGCCCTCGGAGACCTCCGCGACGACCTGCCGGGTGTCGGCGGGGCTCCGGATCTGTCGGGTCGCTCCGTCGGCGGCGGCGCGCCACCGGCCCGCGATCAGCAGCTCGGCCATCGCCTCCTCAGGGTCACGACTGGGAGAATCCAAGCGAATGGGCCTGCGGGGGTCAAGGCCTAAACGTCGCACCCCGCAGTGACTCGGCCCGCGTCAGGCGGGAGGAGGTGCTGATCCCGCCTCCAGCCGCCGCGTCCTGGCCGTCCTCGCCTACCTCCGCTCTCCAGCGACGTGACTCGGCGATACTGCCGTACTGCGTTGCTGAGCGCCGCCACGGTTGTCACCGCGTGTGGACTCAGGGCAGCAGTGTCAATGCGTTGACGTGCGTGGGTCGGACGGTCGCGAAGTGTCGGTGGTCGAGGCTGGCGACCTTTGGCTCGTGAAGCCGTTCGGTCAGTGCGACGATGCTGGCATCAACAACGCCGAGTGTCAGGTCGGCGTACTGCGCTTGGAGGCTCTTGCAGCGCTCGAGGTCAAGGATGGTGGGCGATTCGAGGCGGTAGACGCCTTCGAGCACGTCGTCGAGAAACACGATCCACGCGGCGCCGGTGAGTCGCGTGTGGCACCAGTAGTCGAGTTCGGCGAGCACGAGCGTGGGTACCACGAGGTCTTCGGTTGCGGATGTGAGCAGGTTCGCGCAGGCCTCATGGTCGGGGTCGACAGCATCGAGGGCTGCGAGCAACGGACCCGTGTCACAAATGAGTGCCATCAGCGCGGCGGGTGCGCGATGGGCTCAGACGCGACCTCTGCTGCGGTGCGGCCGTCCGTCGAACGTGCGATACCGACGTGAGGCCGGCGGCGCGCACGGAGGTTTGCTGCCTTTTCCGAGATCGCCTCAGCGACCACCGTCGTCAGAGCGGAGCCGCGCCGTTTGGCTTCGGCCTCGAGGGTCGCGAGGTCATCCGCGTCAGCGCTAACGGTCGTTCTACGCACGGCCATGATGTTTGATTCTAGCATCTTGAATCAAGAGTTGCGCGTTCACTTCCAGTTCGGGGACCGTCGAACGGCCCATGCGCACAGCGAACGCCAGCTCGTACGACTGGCCGTCCGAGCGCCAGGGTAGAGGCGGGCGGTCATCACGCCGTTGCGGGCGGCTGTGAGCAATTGTGCCATCCGGCGCGACCACGAAGTCCCCGCCAAGCTGCAGCATGTCTCGACCGGTTCCATGCAGTCGGCTGCCGCCGCGCAGCAGGGTCGCGTACTGCACCCTTCGGGTCGAGCCACACGCGCCACCAGGGGGCGCGACCGAGACCCCCCACGCCGCATAGGTGTGCCGGCTCCGGTCGACGAGGATCGGAAACGGCACTGGGCCAACGTCGCGCAGGAGGTGGTCCGCTCGGTCTGCCGCTCATCGTGGACCACGAACAACGCGGCGCCTCCCGAGCGCTCGAGCCGCTCGGTGTGCCGCTGCACCTTCACGAGGTGCGCTCTGCAGATCAGTCAGCCGGCGTGACGCAGGAACGAGACGAGGACGGGCCGGCCACGCAGGTCCTCCAGCGCCGTGACGCTTCCGTCGAGGTGGGGTAGCACCAGTCGGGGGCGCGGTCGCCGACGTGCGGGACGTCGGTGCTCATGCGGTGCCCCGGTCGGTTTCGAGCAGTCGCAGCCACACCTCGCTCATGGTGGGGAACGCTGGGATCGCGTGCCACAACTGGTCGAGGGTGGCACCGGAGACGATGGCGATCGTGGCGGCGTGCAGCATCTCACCGACACCCGGACCGGTGAACGTGGCCCCCACGATGCTGCGGCTCGCCCGGTCGACCACGAGCTGAGCGGTGCCGGCGACGTCCCTGCCCAGCAACGCGCCGCCCGCGACGTCGCCGATGCCGTAGGACAGGACGTCGACGTCCAGGCCCCGGTCACGGGCGCCGGCCGCCGTCAGGCCGACAGCGGCGACCTGCGGGTCGGTGAACACGACCCGCACCACGGCGTCGTGGTCGGCGCGGGCCTCGACGTGCCTGCCGGCGAGGTGGTCGCCGACGAGGCGGGCCTGGTACTTGCCGTGGTGGGTCAGCAGGGCGCGGCCGTTGACGTCGCCGACGGCGTAGAGCCAGCCGCCGTCGACAGCGGTCGCGCGCAACTGGTCGTCGGTGTCGATCGGACGGCCGGGTTCCAGGCCGACCGTCTCGAGACCGAGATCGTCGGTGTTGGGTCGCCGACCGGTGGCGACGAGGATCTCGTCGGCCTGCAGGTGCGTCCCGTCGTCGAGGGTGAGCGTGACGGGGCCGTCGACTCCGTCGCGGTCGGCGCGGACGGCTCTGGCGCCGACGCGGACGTCGATCCCTTCGACGTCGAACGCCTCGCGCAGTTGTTGGTCGACGAAGGGCTCCTCGGCCGGCAGCAGCCGGTCGACCATCTCGACGATCGTCACCCCGGCGGCGCCGAGGCGACGGTACGCCTGGGCCATCTCGACGCCGACCACGCCGCCGCCGAGCACGAGCAGTCGGCGGGGCACCTGCTCGGCCGAGGTGACGTCGCGGCTGTTCCACACCGCGATGTCGCGCAACCCCGCGACCGGAGGGATCACCGCCGACGAGCCGGTCGCCACCACCACACCGCGGCGGGCGGTCAGCGTCCGCGTGGTTCCGTCAGACACCTCGACCGCGACCGTGCGGTCGCCGGTCAGGCGGGCGTGACCGCGGAGCAGGGTCGCTCCGGTGCCCTCGATCCACTGGACCTGGTACTTGTCGTCCCAGTGTGAGGTGAATGCGTCGCGGCTGTTGAACGTCGCTTCGACGTCGACGCCGCCGGTCACGGCAGGCGCCGCGCCCGGCACCCGCTTGGCCGCCGCGAGCACCTCTCCCGGCCGGAGCAGCGCCTTGGACGGCATGCACGCCCAGTAGGAGCACTCCCCGCCGACGAGGTCCCGCTCGATGAGCGCGACGTCCAAGCCGTTGTCGCGTGCGTACGCGGTGGCGTTCTCGCCGGCAGCCCCGCCGCCGATCACGATCACGTCGAACTCGTCGCCCATAGGAATTCCTCACCTCGACATCGTCGTGGTAACCCGCGTCGTGTCTTTCGACATCCATCTTCCTGCCCCCGCATCGGGTCAGCCACGCTGCCAGCGCGCATGGACGGTGGCGAGCGCGAGCAGGGGCGGCACCAGGAACACCAGTGACAGGACGGCTGCCAGCTGCGGATCGCGACCGATGAAGGGAAGCAGCACGACGGGCAGCGTGAGGCGTCCACCGCCGACCGCGAGACTCGTGCCGTACTGGCTCCAGCTCACGACGAAGCCGAGCAGCGCGGCGACGGCGAGCGGTCGCGCGACCGCGGGTACCGTGACCAGGCGCAGCCGCACGACGGTTCCGGCACCGGCCGTGCGGGCCGCCTCCTCCAGGCGGCGCAGCTCGTCGTCGAACGCCGGTGCCAGCACGAGCACGACGTACGGCAGGACGTAGACCAGGTGTGCCGCCACGAGACCCGCCACGCTGTCGGCGAGCCCGAGCCGCAGGAACCATGTCGCCAGCCCGGTGCCGGTCGCGAAGCCAGGTACCAGCAGCGGCGCGACGATCACGGCGAGCACCACCGTGCGGGACTGACGTCCGAGCCGCGCCAGCGCGCGCGCCGCGGACCACGCCAGCACCAGGCCGGTCGCCGTCGCGGTCAGCGCGACGACGAGCGAGGTGCCCACCGCCGCGGCCACGCGAGCGCCGGGTGCCATCAGCCAGTCGACGCCGCGGGTGCCGGCACGCTGGGGCAGCAGGGCCGGCGCCCGCCACACGTCGGCGACCGCCTGGAGCGGAAGCACCAGCAGCGGCGCGACCGCGGGCACGACGATCACCAGTGGCAGGATGCGGCCCGTCCTGGTCTCACGCACGGCGCCGCCAGAGCAGCACACCGGCCGCGATGGCGAGCAGGAGCGCGCCCGCGGTGGCCACGAGCAACGCCGCGGCCGCCTCGGCCCGGCCGGACAGTGCGGCGACCTG
>DASUUK010000099.1 GCA_036374135.1 Euzebyales bacterium | reverse complement strand
AGGCGTGGCGCGACCACCGCGGTGAGTGTGGTGGTCGAGGACGGCCGGATCACCCGGATCTACGCGATCGCCAACCCGCACAAGCTGGGACGGCTGGAACAGGTGGCAGACCTGCGGCGATGACCGTCCGACGGTCGCGGCCCGGCAGCCGATCTTCGGGCTCGGCAGTCAGGATGCGCCAACGACGTGGACCCTCCGGCGGCGTCGGCAACGACTCGCCCCGATGGCGTTGCGCGCGGCGATTGTGGGGTCGACGCACGGGTCTGTCGTCGCGGGCGCTACGGCGCGTGGGGCGGGTCCTTCGACCCTGGCGCTCGCGGGAGTCTGGAAGGACGCTCGGCTCCGGGTGAGGGAGTGAGCGCACGTGGCCACGACGACAGCAGCCGCCCCGTCCCGTCTGGGCATGGGCATGGCGACCGATCCCGGTGTACGTCTGGATCCGCTGGCGTGAGCGCGGATCACCGACGACGGATGCGCTGGCCGGCACGGCCGGCCGACCGCGGCGTCGTGATCGGTCTGTGGCAAGGGAGGGGAGTGGTATGCGCACTGTGGTGATCATGGGGGCGGGTGGGCGTGACTTCCACGACTTCAACGTTGTGTACCGCGATGACGCCGGTGTGACCGTGGTGGCGTTCACAGCCGCGCAGATCCCAGGGATCGCCGACCGCACATATCCCGCCGGCCTGGCCGGGCCGCGCTATCCCGAAGGGATCCCGATCGTCGGTGAGGAGCGCCTTTCCGACGTCATCGCCGAGCATGATGTCGACGAGGTCGTGCTGGCCTACTCCGACCTGCACCACAATGAGGTCATGCACCGCGCGTCCATCGCGATGGCCGCCGGCGCGGACTTCACGCTGCTCGGGCCGAAGGCGACGATGCTGCGCAGCTCGCGGCCCGTCGTCGCCGTGTGCGCGACGCGAACCGGGGCGGGCAAGAGCCAGACCAGCCGTCGGGTCGGGCGGTTGCTGATGGACGCTGGGTACCGCGTCGCGCTCGTGCGGCATCCGATGCCGTACGGGGACCTGGAAGCGATGCGAGTGCAGCGCTTCGCCACGCTGGCCGACATCGACGCGGCGGCCCCGACCATCGAGGAGCGCGAGGAGTACGAGGAGCCGGTGCGGCAGGGGATGGTCATGTACGCCGGCGTGGACTACGAGGCGATCCTGCGCCAGGCGGAGTCCGAGGCCGACATCGTGATCTGGGACGGCGGCAACAACGATTTCCCGTTCTACGCCCCGGACCTGCTGATCACCGTCACCGACCCCCTGCGGCCCGGCGACGAGGTGTCCTACCACCCGGGTGAGGTCAACCTGCGGATGGCCGACGTGGTCGTCGTGAACAAAGTCGATGCAGCGCCGCCGCCAGCGGTGGACGACGTCGTGGCGACGGTCGCCCGAACCAACCCAGACGCCACCATCGTCAGGGCCGCCTCGCCGGTCACGCTCGAACCCGGACCGCCGCTGACCGGACAGCGCGTGCTCGTGATCGAGGACGGGCCCAGCCTGACGCATGGTGGCATGGCACTGGGCGCCGGGACCGTGGCCGCACAGCACGCGGGAGCCGGCGACCTGATCGACCCGCGTCCGTACGCCGTCGGATCGATCGCTGACACGTTCGCCCGCTACCCCCACATCGGCGCCCTGCTCCCTGCGATGGGCTACGGCACGCGGCAGGTCGACGAGCTCGAAGCGACCATCGCGGCCACGCCGTGCGATGTCGTGGTCACCGGGACGCCGATCGACCTGCGTCGCGTCCTCGACGTTGACGTGCCGATCCGACACGCGACCTACGAGTTGCAGGATGCGGGACGGCCCACGCTCGCCGAGGCCATGGCACCGCTGGTGGACAGCCTCGCCGCGTCACGGCGATGAAGGTCGTCCCGGTACCCGGTGGCACCGCGCTGTTGCTGTCGAGCTCGGCCACGGCATGCTGACGGCGCGTCGCTGCGACAGCCCGGGCCGCTCGGCGACTGGACGCACGGGCACGGCGTCGGTCTCGGTCACTCGGGTCGGCTGGGACCGAGCCGCTGCATCTCCCGGCGGATCCGCTCCTCGGACGGGGGTCGTCGGAACGTGTCCCAGGCGTGGAAGAACAGCCCGATGCCCCAGCCGAGCAGCGGGAACATCGGCCAGAAGAACCCTGCGCCGGTCGCGAGGAACCAGATCGCGACGAGCGTCGAGTTGACGAGCAGGTACGCGACGAGGTGCGTCTGGAACTCGTCGCGCTTCCGTAGCCGCTCCAGCGCCTCTGCCCGCAGCGGGTCGCTGTGTGTGTCCAGTGTCGTCGACATGGCAACCTCCGGGACCGGATCGATCCTGTGCCAGCCTCCTCGACACGTGGCGCCGGAGTGAGGTCGTTCGGCCCTGGATGTGCCTGCCTTCGCCCGTGTGCGCGCCGACGCCGGCCAGCAGTATTGGCATAGGCGCCCGCCACAGGCGGCGGGCTCGGTGCGCGACGCGGGAGCACGACGATGGTCACGCTGGTGAAGCGGATCGGTGCAGGGGTCGGTTGGTTGGCGTTGATCCTGGGCGTGGCTGGTGCCGCGTGGGCGGTGGGCGTGGAGCGGTGGGCCGACCGCTGGGGCGCGACCGATGCCGAGGTGGCCGTGACGCTGCCCGGCGACGAGCTGATCGAGGACCCCGCGATGGTCACGACGCGCGCGGTGACCGTGCGCACTCCACCCGATGGGGTGTGGCCGTGGATCGCACAGTTCGGGCAGGGGCGTGGCGGTCTGTACAGCTACGACTGGCTCGAGCGGGTGTTCGGCATGGACATCAAGTCGGTCGACAGGGTCCTGCCCGACGAGCAGGACGTCGTCGTCGGCGATCAGATCTGGATCACGCAACCGGGCTACCCCGCCGACCTCGGTCTCGTCGTGGCCGACGTGGAGCCGGGCCGTGCCCTCGTCCTGGCAGCGTCGACGCCGTCGCGCCCGACGGCGCCCGAGGACGCGCCATGGACCTGGACGTTCGCGGTCCGATCCGACGGTGCTGGGCACAGCCGACTGGTGGTGCGCAACCGCAATGCGACGGTGGGCCCGATCGGTGACGCGGTCTGGGACCGTGTCGTCGGGCCGATCGGCTTCGCAATGGAGCGTCGCACGATGCTGGGCATCGCCGACCGTGCGGAGGCGACCGCCGGGACGGGCGGCGGGCGGGCGTGGCGTGAGCCGGTGTGGTTCGCGGCGCTGGTGGCGACCGGTGCGGGGCTCCTGGCCATTGCGGCGACCGGGGCGCCGCGGAGCAGGCGCCTGGCCTACGTCACGGTGCTGACGGTTGCGGCGACGCTGGTGCTGTTGCGCTTCCCGTCCCCGCTGGCGTCGGTCGCGCTCGCCGCAGTCAGCTGGTCTCTGGTGGTGCTGTTGTGGCGGGCATGGCGTGTCCCGGCGGAGCCGCGCGGACGCATGCCGAGGGCGCAGTCGAGGAAGCAACAACGTGCTCCTGCCGACCACCAGCGTCACGCATCCGATCACCGCCGTGGGCGTCGTCATGCCGGTCACCGCAGCGCGACCGGTCCCACCACGCCGAGCGCGAGCAGCACCCGGACCGCCGCCGGGGAGGGATCAACGCGGTGAGCGAGTCGCGCGGTCATCGTGTGACCACCGGCACACGGGTGTGACCACGAGCATCCCCGCGGTGCGTGGCGGCGCTGGTGGCCGACGACCGCTGTCGGCGGGTCACACGGCCAGGTGCCTGCATCGGCCGACCCCGAACGGCCCTTCGTGGCAGGGTCCCTCGCCCTCGGCAACCAGCCACGCTGAGGCCACGTTGACACCGACTCCGACGACCCGGCGCCGACGGCGGCGCACGTGCGCGGCAGGACAGGACCATGAAGGCGGTGCTCCAGCACAGGTACGGCACGCCCGACGTACTCGAGCTCATCGACGTCTCGGTGCCGGACGTCGGCGATGACCAGATCCTGATCCGTGTGCGCGCGGCTGCAGTCCACCCCGGCGATCTGCTGTTGATGGAGGGGCGACCGCTGTTGATGCGGCTGCTGTTCGGGCTCCGGCGACCCAGGAGGGCGACGCCGGGCTACGACTTCGCGGGGATCGTCGAGGCGGTCGGCGCCGACGTCGACCAGGTTCGCCCGGGTGATGAGGTCTACGGTCAGGGCGACGGCAGCTGCGCGGAGTACACGACGGCCGTGCAGGACGCCGTTGCACCCAAGCCGGCAGATCTGACGTTCGAGCAGGCCGCTGCGGTGCCGATGTCGGGCCTGACCGCGCTGCACGCGCTCAGAGACACCGCGCAGGTCCAGCCCGGTCAGCGGATCGTGATCAACGGTGCGTCCGGTGGCGTCGGCATCTACGCCGTGCAGATCGGCAAGGCGCTCGGGGCGCATGTGACCGGGATCTGCAGTACCCGCAACGTCGAGCTGGTCCGTCGGCTCGGTGCCGACGAGGTCGTCGACTACACCCAGCAGGACTTCACACGCACTGGCGCACGCTACGACGTGATCCTCGACAACGTTGCGAACCATTCATTGTCCCAGCTCCGTCGTGCGCTGACGGCTGAAGGCACGCTGGTCCCGAACAACGGGACGTCTGGCGGCCGATGGCTCGGCCCGCTGCCCCGGATGGTCCGGGCCCTGGCGTGGTCGCCGTTCGTGTCGCAGCGCATGCGGCTGTTCGTCTCGGAGCCGTCGCGCGCGGACCTCGCGGCGCTCACCGAGATGGTGGAGAACGGGCAGGTACGGCCGGTCATCGACCGGACCTTCCCGTTGACCGAGGCGGCCGAGGCCTTCGCGTACCTCGCGCAGGGTCACGCGCGCGGGAAGGTCGTCGTCACGGTATGACGGGGATCGTCAGGAGCGAGCCCACCGGCCGGGGCGGTCGACCACGCCTCGACGGCCACCTGGCCCCGGGCCAGATGACCCATCGGGCGCTCACCGCCGCATGTGTGTACGGCGTGGCTGTCGGCGTCGATGCTCCGCCGCGGCGCGTGGTGGAGGTCGTCGCTCAGCTGGGCTGGACGGTGGACGACCTCGCTCCGCCGGTGATGCCCCGGCGCCTGCCGTCGGTCGCGGCACCGGCGTCGTCGCGTCCTCGGCGACGTCTGCGCCACTTGTCCAGCGCGTCCACCGCGATCACTGCCGGCGCGGCCAGTGCCGCGACCGTCCATCCGCTGACAGCAGGCGGCGCGTGTCCCAGAGCGTCGCCAGCGACCGGCAGGAACAGGAACAGACCGGTGACCGCCAGTTCGATCAACACCGCGACGATCAGCAAGCGGTTGCTCCGCCAATCGAGCGCGCCGACCCACCGGGAATCGCTGCGGCACGCGAACGCGTTGGCGGTCTGACCGATCACGACCGTGGCGAACGTCGCACCTGACGCGGTCAGAAGGACGGGTCCCGCAGGGAACGGGAGTCCGGGCCGCCAGCCGACGGCCGTCAGGGTCGCCAGGAAGGCGAGCATTCCCAACGCGGCCTCGGTGGGGCCCAGCAGCCCGAAGCTACGGCGGGCGACCCTGCTGTCGAGCAGCCGTCCACTGGCCGGTGCGGATCGCAGAATGCCGGGGGTGGGCGGCTCGGCGCCCAGTGCCACCGCGGACAACGTGTCGGTGCCGATGTCGAGCGCGAGCACCTGCAGCACGCCGAGCGCCAGCGGGAAGCGACCGCCGGACAGCGCCCAGACGAGGAACGGGGTGAGCTCTGCGACGTTGTCGGACAGGTGATAGGTGAGGAAGCGCCGGATGTTGGCGAACGTCGCCCGGCCGTACTCGATCGCGGCGACGATGGTGGCGAAGTCGTCATCGAGCAGGACGAGGTCGGCGGCCTCTCGCGCCACGTCCGTCCCGGATCTGCCCATGGCGACGCCGATGTCGGCGGCGTGCAGGGCGGGGCCATCGTTGACGCCGTCGCCGGTCATCGCGACAACGTGTCCCCGATGCTGCAGCGCGGTCGCGATGCGCAGCTTGTCCTCCGGTGTGACGCGGGCGACGACGATGCCGTCACGATCGACCACCGCGCCGAGGTGCTCGTCGTCCGTCGGCAGGTCGGCCGAGGTCAGCACCCGCCCGTCGTCGCCGACCAGCCCGACCTCCCGCGCGATTGCCAGCGCCGTCGCCGGATGGTCTCCGGTGATCATCGCGACCATCACCCCGGCGGCGCGGCAATCCGCGATCGCGGCTGCCGCGGCCGGACGGGGTGGGTCCTCCAGGCCCACCAGGCCGAGCAGCTCAAGATCCCGTTCGGCCTCGTCGGCGGTCGCATCCTGCGTGCCGTTCCAGCGGCGACGCGCGACCGCGAGCACCCGCAGACCGCGTTCGGCAAAGTGTCCGATCGTGGTCCGGGCGTCGCCCGCGTCGGTGCACCTGGGCAGCACGGCGTCCGGTGCACCCTTGACGTGCAGCACGCCGTCGGTGTGCACCGACATGCGACGGCGTCGCGGGTCGAAGGGGAAGCGTCCTGTCGGCGCGCCGGCGCGGTCGACAGCGACCTCGAGTCGCTGCGCGAACGCGTCGAGCGCCGCCTCCATCGGATCCCCCTCGGCGACCCAGCGGTCGGCGCGGCGCACCACCCGTCCCCCCGAACACAGCACGCTCGTCTCCGCCAGCCTGCGCAGTGCCGGCATGGTGCCCTCGTCGGCATCGACCACGCCGGTCGGCGCGTAGCCCGTGCCTCGGATGCGGGCGGCGCCGGCCGGCGTCCACACGTCGACGACCTGCATCTCGTTGCGCGTGAGTGTGCCTGTCTTGTCGGTGCAGACACACGTCGTCGAGCCGAGTGTCTCCACAGCGTCCAAACGACGCACCAGTGCGTTGCGCCGCGCCATCCGCTGGGCGCCGATCGCAAGTGACAGCGTCACCGTCGGCAGGAGGCCCTCGGGCACCAGGGCCACAGTGACGCCGATGGCGAACACAACCGCCTCGGACGGTGCGGTGCCGACGAGCAGCGACACGGCGAAGAACGCGACGCCGACCCCTACGGCGATCGTGGCGATGGTGCGCACGACGCGGTGCAGCTCCCGGGTCAACGGGCTCGGCGGACGGGGTCCGGCCTGGGTCAGCGTGGCGATCTGCGCCAGCCGCGTGTCGGCGGCCGTCGCGGTGACGAGCGCCTCGGCATCGCCCTCCGTGACGAACGTCCCGGCGTACAGAGGTTCTCCGGCCTCGACGTGTGTAGGGACGCTCTCGCCGGTCAGCGTCGACGTGTCGACCGCCAACGCATGTGCGGTGGTCGCGACGAGGTCGGCGGAGATGCGGTCGCCCGCGGCGAGCACCACCAGGTCGCCGGGTACGAGATCGGCCGCGTCGACCTGGCGCCGACGGCCGTCGCGGACAACGGTCACCTGCCGCGGCAGCAGCTCGCGCAACCCTTCCGCCGCCCGGTCCGCCCGGTGCTCCTCGACGTAGGCGAAGACGGCGTTGACCAGCACGACCACGACGATCGCGACCCCGAGCTGGGGCAGACCCGCCATGAACGCCAGGACTCCGGCAATCCACAGCATCACCGCGAAGAAATGTGTGAGCTGGTCGAGCAGGCGACGCCAACCCGGGATCCGCGGTGGCCGGGGCAGGACGTTGGGACCGTGCGCGTTGCGCCGTCTGCGGGCCTCGGCTTCAGTCAGGCCGGCGGACGGAGACACGTCGAGGGCGGGCATGGGAACCCCCTGGGTGAGCGGGACGTCTTCACGTGCGGCTGTCGCGCTGCTCGTCCCGCTGTTCGACGATCTGGCCGTGGGCGGCGTCGAACCACCCGATCCGTCCCGTGGGCATCGCTGCTCCTTTCGCTCGAGATGCGGACCGCGTCAGGCTGACGCGCATGGTCTCACGCCCGTGGTGCCGCGTCAGCCCGGCAGCACCATGGTGACGACCGGGACGTCGACCTCACGCACCGATGGTGCACGTGGCCCCCGCGGCGCGAGCTCGCCGGGCGTGCGCCGGTGCTGTGGCGGCAGAGCTCCGTGATCCGCGCAACGCGGCGCGGGCGTTCGCCGGTCTGGGCCACGTCGCGACCATGCGCTCGTCTCCGCAGCGGCCTCGGCAGCGGGGCTGCGCCAAGGCGTGCAGGTGGACGCGACCGGTCAGGATCGGAGAAGCGCGACCGCCGCGTCGCCCGTAGCCTGCACACCGACGGCGGGGACACCGGCCCGGCTGCGACGCGAACGGGAGGCCGCACGATGACTGACACGGAGAGGTCTACGACGCCCACCGCGGCGTCGGACGGCTTCACGGAGGAGGAGCGCGCCGCCATCAGAGAGCGCGTCCGTGAGCTGAAGGAGGCCGGCCGCAGCGGCAGGAAGAAGGCGGGCGACGAGCAGGCCGTGCTCGACAAGATCGCCGAGATGTCGGACGCGGACCGCGTCCTGGCCGAACGCGTCCACGCGGTCATCACCGCCACCGCGCCGGAGTTGGCGCCCAGGACCTGGTACGGCATGCCCGCCTACGCCCAGGACGGCAAGGTCCTGTGCTTCTTCCAGGGCTCACAGAAGTTCTCGAACCGGTACTCGACGCTCGGTTTCAACGATCCCGCGCGGCTCGACGACGGTGCGATGTGGCCGACGGCGTTCGCGCTCGTCGAGTGGTCCCCTGCCGTGGAGGAGAAGGTCGTCGAGCTTGTGAAGACCGCCGTGGGCTGACGGCGGCGCGCGGAGTCAGGTACGCGTTCCCCGTCCGGCCACAGCGCCCGGGCCGTGGCATGCGACGGCGCGCTGGCGTGGCTGATCTCGCACCTGACCGCCACGCGACGCGCCTCGTCGACCGCGGTGGTCGTGGCTTCCCCATCGGTGTCTCCCGTCTGCACCTGGGCGTGCACCGGCTGTCGGAGGTGGTCGGTGGGTGGGTGCTCGGTGCGGCGTGGGTGACGGTGACGTCGGCGGCGCAGCCCGGCAGCGCTCAACGGTGGCGCAACCCTGACGCGCGTGTCAGTGGTTGCCTGACGGGGAGTATCACATGTGGGGCGTGCGCGGCGTCGTCCGCAGGAGCCGGTTGGACCGGCCGGGCGACGCGGCCGTGCAGCATGGCGTTGAGTCCTGTGACGCCGGGACGCGGCTCGCGTGGACAAGCAGCCCCGATGAGGTGCATGGATGCCTGACGATGTCTCCGTAGTCATCGAAGATCCGCACGCGATGGCGGCCGAGAAGGTCGCGTCGACGGTGGACGTCGACCCGGCGACGGGTTTGCCGGGTCACGCGGTGGAGTCGCGCAGGGAGCGCTACGGGCGCAACACCCTCGGCGAGGACACCGGCACACCGTGGTGGCGCCTGGTCTGGGACCAGATCGCCAACGCCGTCGTGGTGCTGCTCATCGGCGCCGCCGTCGCGGGCTTCGTGGTCGGAGAGGTGATCGAGGCTGCGGCCATCGTGGTCGTGCTGGTCGTGAACACCGTCGTGGGGTTCATCACCGAACTGCAGGCGGCCAGGTCGGTCGCGTCGCTGAGGAACATGATGCGCTCGG
Organism: Euzebyales bacterium; assembly: GCA_036374135.1. NCBI lineage: Bacteria > Bacillati > Actinomycetota > Nitriliruptoria > Euzebyales > Euzebyales bacterium. Next base: position 4,917 of record DASUUK010000099.1, on the reverse strand, counting down.
TCGCCGATGTCGAGCGCGACAACCGGCGCGACGAGATCGACGCGACGGACCTCGTGCCGGGTGACGTGGTCATCGTGGAGGCGGGCGAGCGGGTGCCGGCCGACGTCCGACTGCTCAGCGCGGAGGATCTCGCGGTCGAGGAGTCGGCGCTGACCGGCGAGAGCGAACCGGTCGCCAAGCGCCCCGACGCGGTCGACGCGGACGCGCCGGTCGGGGACCGGGTCGGGATGCTCTTCATGGGCACGACCGCCTCGTCGGGATACGGCCGTGGGATCGTGGTCGCGACCGGTCGGGCGACCGAGATGGGCCGCATCGCCCATCTGGCCGATTCGGCCGACACCACCAAGGCGCCGCTGCAGGAGGGGTTGGAGCACCTCAGCCGCCGGCTCGCCGTCATCGTCGTCGCCGGCGCCGCGGTGCTGTTCGGCGTCGGCCTGCTGCGCGGACGCGAGGTGAACGAGGTGGTCGAGATCTCTGTCGCGCTGGCGATCGCGGTCGTTCCGGAGGGGCTGCCGGCGGTGGCGACGCTGACGTTGGCGATCGGCATGCGTCGCATGGCCGCCGGCAACGCCCTTGTGCGTCGCCTGCCCGCCGTCGAGACGTTGGGCTCGACGACCGTCGTGTGCTCGGACAAGACCGGCACGCTGACCCGCAACCAGATGGACGTGGTCGACCTCGCACTCGCGGACGGTGCCGACCAGCGGGCACTGTGGGTCAGCGCCGCGTTGTGCAACGACGGCGACATCGACCCTGACGGCGATCCGGTGGGCGACCCCACGGAGGTCGCACTGCTGCGCGCCGCCGGCGAGCACGACGTGGACTGGCGCGCACTGCGTGAGGAGCACGAGCGCAGCCGGGAGGTGCCGTTCAACTCCGAGACCAAGCGGATGGCCGTTGTGGTCGATGGCATCGTGCACGTCAAGGGCGCGCCGGAGGCGCTGCTCGATCCCGATCGTCATGGTGGCCTGGTCGAGGCGGCCGACCGCATGGCCGGCGAGGCTCTGCGCACCCTGGCGGTCGCCCGGCGGGACGCGCCGGGCGACGATGCGGCCGACGATGAGCTGTTCGTCGACCTCGATGTGGTCGGGGTCATCGGCATGCACGACCCCCCGCGCGACACAGCCGTCGCGGCGGTCGCGACGCTGCACGACGCGGGTATCCGTACGGTGATGATCACCGGAGACCGACCTGACACCGCGGGTGCGATCGCCGAGGACATCGACCTGTCGACCGGCCGGGTCGTCCGCGGGCGGGACATCGCTGTCATGGGCGATGACGAGCTCGGCGAGGTGATCGCGGACGTCGAGGTGTTCGCCCGGGTCGATCCGGAGCACAAGCTGCGCATCGTGGAGGGTCTCCAGCGTGCCGGGGATGTCGTCGCGGTCACCGGTGACGGCGTCAATGACGCGCCCGCGCTCAGCCAGGCCGACGTCGGCGTCGCGATGGGTTCCGGCACCGACGTCGCGCGTGAGGCTGCTGACATCGTGCTGCTCGACGACGAGTTCGACACGATCGAGACGGCCGTGCAGGAGGGCCGCCGGATCTTCGCGAACATCCGCCGGTTCGGGCAGTTCCTGTTCTCCTGGCACGTCGCAGAGGTGGCCGTCATCACCGCGTCGCTGGTCTTCGGGTTCGCGCCGCCGCTGGTCGGGCTGATGATCCTGTGGAACAACCTCGTGATCGACGTGCTGCCGTCGTTCGCGCTCGCGCTGGAACCGAGCCGTACCGACGTCATGCGCGAGCCGCCCCGTGACCCTGCCGAACCTGTCATCTCCCGGGACGTCGTACGCCGGATCCTCATCCAGGCGACCCTCGTGGCCGCCGTCGGGTTGGCCGCGTACGGCGCGGCCCTGGTGTGGCTCGACCTCGACACCGCCCAGGCGCAGACGACGACGTTCATCGCGATGTCCGCCGGCCAGGTGCTGACAGTGTTCAACGCCCGCACCGATCGCGGGTCGGGCTTCCGGGGCGCCACCGGCAACCCGTGGCTGTGGGCCGCGCTCGCCACGACCGCTGTGCTCGAGGCCGCCGCGCTGGGCATCCGGCCATTGGCCGACCTGCTCGGACTGACCGCGATCCCCGGTGCAGGCTGGCTCCTCGCTGCGGCCCTGGCACTCGTACCACTGGCCGCCACGCAGACCGTGCGCGTCGTGCGCGATCGCGACGCGTCGGCTGGTGGGTAGCGGATGGCGGATCACGGCGCAGGCGTTTGGTCGTCCTCGGCTGGGTAGGCGCGACAGCTCGCCCCTACCAGGGGCGAGGATTCCCGATCCTGTAGGCGGCGCCGTTGACGAAGGCACCGCTGAGGATGGCGTTGCCACGGGCGCGGGCCGTCTGCATCATCACCGTCGGCATCTCGGGACGGGACAACTCGGCCACGTCGGCCAGGAACTCCGCCTGCACCTGGTACGGCGAGTGGAAGTGGAAGGCCGTAGGACTCGTCGAGTAGCTGTGCAGGCAGCCGAACTCGAACCGGCTGACCGTGTGGGGGTAGAACCAGTCGCCACCACATAGGTCAGCCCTCGGCCCTCCGCCGTGCCGGGCCGGGGGCGTTGCGCTCCGACGGCGCCCGGCGATCGGCGTTGCGGGTGTAGAAGTCAGCAACGGCGCGTTCGAACTCCCGCGGGTTCGCGTCGCGCGTGAAGCGCGCGAGCCCGACAAGCGACGCGTCCTCCGAGCGGACCCGGCCGCGCATGCGCTGTACTTCCTCCGGATCGTCATCGTGGTGGAACTGCGGTGTCGCTGACGCCGTCTGGCCCGGCGGACCCCGAGGTGCCTTCGACCCGAAGGGCTCGGGTCCGTCGCCTGCCGGCACGGGCGCATTGGACGCAGAGGATCGGGCCCACCGGCCCTGCGTGACAGGGCGCCGTCCGCTTCAGTGGTCGTGGGTACACGCGAGGAGCGCCGATGGACACGATGCCGCAACCCATTGCCCGCCCGCGGTCGTCCGCGACCCAACCGGCGATCCGCGTCCACGATCTCACCAAGCACTACGGCGCGACGGTGGGTGTCGAGGCGTTGGACTTCGACGTACCGACCGGTGCCGTGTTCGGCTTCCTCGGACCCAATGGCGCGGGCAAGACGACCACGATCCGCCTCCTGCTCGGTCTGCTGCGGGCGACCCGCGGCCGCGCTCTGATCGGTGGACACGACGTGTGGGCAGACAGGCGCGCCGTGCACCGGATGGTCGGCTATCTGCCCGGCGACTTCGTGGCCTACAACGACCTCGCGGGACGTCAGTACTTCGAGTTCCTCGGTGATCTGCGGGGAGGCGTGTCGTGGCCCCGGGTCGACGAGCTCGCGCAGCGGCTCGAACTGGACCTGGGTCGTCGGATCGGCGACCTGTCCAGCGGCAACCGGCAGAAGGTCGGGTTGATCCAGGCGTTCATGCACGACCCACAGGTGCTGGTGCTCGACGAGCCGACCAGCGGCCTGGACCCGCTGATGCAGCGGACGTTCCTGGCGCTGACACGTGAGGCGCGCGACGCGGGACGGACCGTGTTCCTGTCGTCGCACGTGCTGTCGGAGGTCGAGCAGATCGCCGACGCGGTGGGCATCGTGCGCGACGGCAGGCTCGTCGTCGTCGAGGAGGTCGCGTCGTTGAAGGCCAGGGCGGTGCGCCGCCTGGACCTGACGTTCGTGCGTCAGCCTCCGCTCGACGCCCTCCGCGCCCAGCGTGGCGTCCGCGAGGTGCGCGGCGACGGCCGCCGTGTCCATGCCGTGACGGAGGGATCGCTCGAGGGCCTGATGCGCGTCGCCGGGGATACGGGGCTGGAGAACGTCGTCACCCACGAGGCCGACCTCGAGCAGATCTTTCTGGATTACTACACCGGGGAGGCGTCGTGATGCGGCCGAGCACTGTGTACGCCAAGGCCCTGTACGACCAGCGCCGGGGACTGGTCGGTTGGAGCGCCGGCATCGCGGCGATGACGGCGTTGTTCGTCCTCATCTACCCGATGGTCCGTGACATGCCGGATCTGGAGGTGTTCCTGGAGCAGTACCCCGACGTGTTCGGGCAGCTGTTCAACATCGAAGCGATGACGACCGGCCCCGGCTTCCTGAACGCCGAGCTGTTCAGCCTGCTCGGTCCGGCGCTGTTCCTCGTCTACGGCATCGGCCGGGGCGCGCGCGCCGTGGCAGGCGAGGAGGAGACCGGCACGCTCGAGGTCCTGCTGGCGACGCCCCTGTCGCGCACGCGGATGCTGGCGGAGAAGGCGCTTGCACTGGTCACCGGCGTCTCGGTCCTCGGGCTGGTGCTGTTCGTGACGATGATCGCGTTCGGTCCGGTGGTCGACCTGGGGCTCACGGTCGGGTACGCAGCAGCTGCCGCGATCTCGATGACGCTGCTCGGTGCGGAGTTCGGGTTGCTCGCCCTGGCCGTGGGCGCGGCCACGGGCCGTCGCGGTCCGGCGATCACGGTCGCCGGCGTGGCCGCCGTGTCCTCCTATCTGCTGTTCGCCGTGGGAGCCCTGGTCGACGAGGTGGAGCCGTGGCGTTTCCTCTCCCCGTTCCAGCACGCGATCGGCACCGAACCGATCATCAATGGGATGAGCGGGGGCTATGCCACCGCGATGGCGGTGGTCGGCCTGGTGGTGGTGGTGCTGAGCAGCCCGCTGCTCGAACGCCGCGACATCGCCACGTAGGCGCCGCCGGACCGCCGGACAACGCTCGGAGCAGTGCGGTGGTGCACGTGGGATCGCCGGACTGTGACGGTGTGCGCGGCGTCATCGGCGAGGCTCGTGGCCTGCCGGACGGCCGAGTGGGCCGGGGCGGCCGTCAGAGGATCTGTGAGAAGAACTCCTTGGTCCTCGGATGCTGCGGATCGGCGAACATCCGCGTTGGTTCGCCCTCCTCGAGCACGACGCCCTGGTCCATGAAGAGCATGCGGCTGCCCACTCCCCGCGCGAACCCCATCTC
>DASUUK010000098.1 GCA_036374135.1 Euzebyales bacterium | reverse complement strand
TGGTGCCGGGCGGCACGTCGAGGTTCACGCCGAGCTCGTCGATCGTGAATGTGTGGCGGGTGGCGTCGTCGTTGGTGACCGTGACTGCCACGGTGCCGGCGTCGGCCGTCACGCTGCTCGTGTCGAACCGGAAGTCCTGGGCGGTCAGCTCGACGTCGCCGGGCTGCGCGGTGACGCTGTCGACGCGGCCCGCCGCGACGACGGATACTGCCGTCGCGGCGACCAGGACCGCGACCGCGACGACGGCGACCGGCACGGCGGATCGCGGAGCCGGTCGACCGGGTTCCCGGGCCGCTCGGAAGGCCGGCACCGCGGCGACGCTACCGACGAGGGTCGCCACGGTGAACAGCGTCAGCGGGAGGAAGTCGCCGGGGCTCTCGGGGTGGGTCAGCGCGTCGACCAGGAACGGCGCGCTGGCCAGCAGTTCGGCGAGCAGCACAACGCCGAGCACCACGACGCCGGTCCGCCGCCACCGCCACACGAGGAGCAGTCCGAGGGTGATCGGGGCCGCCATCGCCAGGAAGAACGCCTCGATGCTGCCGGCGATGATCAGCGCGATCGCGAACGATGCGATCGTGGCGCAGGCCGATGCGACGAGCAGGGCGAGCCAGCTGATGCGACGTCGCGTGCCTGCCGGTGCCATCGGTTCGGTGCTGGTAGGTGGACGTAGACTGGTGGGGCGGATCGTGGTCATGTCGGTCTCCTCGCTGAGTGGTGGTTGTCTACGCCGCCGGATTGCTCCGCAGGGCGCCGAGCTGCACGAGCAGGCTGTGGGTGTCGACCGCCGCCCAGTGCTCGGCGATCCGTCCGTCGTCGCCGACCCGGTTGACGTCGATGACCTCGAACACGACCCGCCGACCTGTGGGTTCGATACCGAGGAATTCGCCCGTGTGGGTGCCGCGGGCGGTGCTGCGGGTGACCACCCGGTCGGCCTCGGCGATCTGGTCCTCGACGATCAGGTACAGGTCGGGGAACGCCCGACGTAGGGCGGTGACCCGGTCCGTGAGCCCTCCGAGCCCGGTCCGCGCGGACAGCGCCGGGCCGTGGTCGAGATAGGCGTCGCCGAGGACGTCACCGACGACGCCCAGGTCGCCCTGCGTGAACACCTCCTCGGCGAGGCGGCGGGCCTGCCGCTTCATCTGCTCCGGTGGCACGGCCGCCGACCGCATGTCGTGGGCGCTCATGCCACGGAAGACGGTGTCGTTTGCGGGTAGGTTGCCGCTGTCTCGTGACCTGCCGCTGCGCTACCCGAGGTCGCACCGGGCGACGAACCTCCGTGCGGTAGCCTGATGACGGGTCGGTGCGGGATCGCGCACCCGAACGCCAGCACCGCGAGGAACGACCAGTAGAACAGCGCGACCCACGCGCCGCGGGACGTCGTAACCGCAAGGTCGAGGCCCGCGAATCCGGTGACCGTGAGCGCCCAGATCGGGATGGACGTCAGGCCGACGACCCCACCGACGACCCGTCCCCACAACGGACCGCGGCCCGACAACGCGTAGCCGCTGACCATCCCGTACAGCGGCACCCCGATCGCGCCTCCACCGAGCGGGTTGGCGGCGAACTGCTCCAGCCCGGCCATCAGGCCGCCCGGAGCGGTCACCAACCCGTGGACGAGCACACCCGCGAACAGCAGTGGCGCCGTCGCGAGCCACCGCCACCCCCGCCCACCGCCGGTGCGGCGCAGGTGCTCGGCCCACCCGAACACCGCGCCGGTGAGCACACCCGGCGCCAGGATCCACCCAAACGTCCCCACCCACTCGACAGCGGAGCCGGGTCCGGCGATCTGCGCCATGAACCCGCGCAGACCCGCGGCCCACGCCAGGCCACACACCGCGCCGATGGCGACCAACGCTACGGCTCCGAGCTCCCGCGTCGGCCGCTGCGTCGCGCGGTCGATTGTCGACGTCATCGGTTGCATCGTCCACCTCTGCTGTCCACAGCGGACCGTCGACCGCAGCGTGATCGACCGCCGCAACCCGCACCACGACGAGGACTCCCCGTTCGCTGGACGTTTCCCTAGAATCTGCTGTGGTGGACACCAGCGCGGGTCGGGGTCAGCCCCCGTTCGGGGCGATCCTGCGGCGCGTCCGAGTCGCGGCGGGCCTGACCCAGGAAGCGCTCGCCGAGCGGGCACGCGTGAGCGCCAAAGCGGTCAGCGACCTCGAACGCGATCCCACCCGCCGCCCACGGCTGACGACGGTCGGGCTGCTCGCGGACGCGCTCGAACTGTCGGCCGCGGACCGCACCGCGCTGGTCGCGGCCGCGAGCCCGTCCGACGCCCCTGCGGCCGACCGCCCGCCGACGACATCGTCCGGGTCGCTGCCCCGCCCCCTGACCCCGCTGTTGGGACGCGCGGGCGTCACCGCCGCCATCGCCGAGCTGCTGCGGCGCGGTGACCCGCAGCTGTTGACGCTGACCGGCCCGGGCGGGGTCGGCAAGACCCGCGTCGCGATCGAGGCTGCGCGGCAGGCACGCGAGGCGTTCCCCCACGGCGTCGTGTTCGTGGACCTCACCCCGTTGCGCGACCCGGCTCTGGTGCTGCGCAGGATTGGCGCCGGCGCCGGGATCGACGACAGCGACGCGACGCCGCTGCGCGAGCGTGTCGTGGCGGGGCTGCGCGGACGGCGGCTGCTGGTCGTTCTCGACAACGTCGAGCACCTGCTGCCCGCCACGCTGGATGTCGTGGCGGTGCTCGAGGCGTGTCCCGATCTGGTCGTGCTCGCGACCAGCCGGGTGTCGCTGCGGGTCCGTGGCGGCCGCGACTACGCGATCGCACCGCTGCCGCTGCCCGACCCGTCCGACGACACTACGGCGCTGGCGACGTCGCCGGCCGTCGAGCTGTTCGTCGACCGCGCGTGTGCGGCCGGTGCCGATCTTCCGGATGATGCGGACAGCCTGCGGGTCGTCGTGGACATCTGCCGCCAGCTCGACGGTCTGCCGCTCGCGCTCGAGCTGGCCGCCGCGCGCGTGCGGATGTTGCCGCCGGCGGCGTTGCGTGCGCGACTCGACCGTCGTCTGGCCGTGCTCGTCGACGGGCCGCGGGATCTCCCGGCGCGGCAACGGACCCTGCGGGACGCGATCGCGTGGAGCTACGACCTGCTGGCCGAGGCCGACCAGGTGGTGCTGCGGCGGCTGAGCGTGTTCGCCGGAGGCTGCACGCTCGAGGCGGCCGAGGCGGTCTGCGGACCCGGCGACGAGCGCCCGGTGCTCGACCAGGTGACCGCCCTGATCGACAGCAACCTGGTGCGGTTGTCAGCGTCGTGTGCACCCGACGACGCGCCGCGGGTGGTGCTGCTCGAGACGATCCGCGAGTTCGCGGCCGAACAGCTGCACGCCCACGGTGAGGTCGACGATGCCCGTCGGCGTCACGCCGACCACTTCGTCGCGCTCGCGGAGTCTGCGGCGGCCGGCCTGTCGGGGCCCGACGCACCCGACGCGGCCGCCCGCCTGGATGCCGAGCACGACAACCTGCGCGTCGCGCTGGAGTGGCTGTGCGACCGCGGGGACGCATCGGCGGCCGTGCGCCTCGCCGGCAGCCTGTGGCCATTCTGGTTCCAGCGCGGTCACCTCACCGAGGGACGACGGTGGCTGCGTGACGCGCTCGCTCTACAGGGCGCGGACGCGGCGGACGCGGCGCAGCGGCTGGCGTGTCTAGTCGGCGCCGCTCGCCTGGCGATGGACCAGGCCGATCACGACGCCGCCGACGCCGCGTGCGCGGCCGCCGTCGCGCTGGCCCGCGGCGGACGCGAGCCCCGTCACCTCGTGGCCGCCCTCAACGTCCACGGTCACGTCACGCGACGGCGCAACCGCTACGCCGACTCGCTCCGCGCCCACGCCGAGGCGCGCGACGTGGCACGCACGGCCGGCGATTCCGCTGGCGAGGCCGAGGCTCTGCTCGGCCTCGGCAGCGGCAGCATGTTCACCGGCGATATGGACGAAGCGCACGACCTTGCCACAGAAGGCCTCACCGTGGCACGGGCCTCAGGCGACGACCGACTGATCGCCCAGGCGCTGTCGTTCCTCGCCTGGCACGCCACGAACACCGCCGACCACGACAGCGCCGAAGCCCACGCGACCGAGAGCCTCGAGATCTGGCACCGGCTCGGTGACACCGGCGAGGTCGCCGAACTGTTCTTCCAGCTCGGCAACATCGCAATGTTCCGTGGTGACCACGAGCACGCCGACGAGGCCTTTCGGGACGCCCTCGCGCTGCACCGCGACCGCGGCGACATCCTCCACCTGGCGCGCGACCTCGGCGGCGTTGCTACGGCCGCACTCAACCTGGGCCAGCATGAGCGGGCACGAGCACTGCTGAAAGAAGGCCTCGACCTCGGCCGACGACACGACGACCGTTGGGACCAGGCAATGGCCCTGACCATCCTCGGGCACGTCGAACTGGCCGACGGCGACGATGCCGCCGCGCTGGACGCGCTGACAGAAGCTGCCGACCTGTTCCACACCATCGGCAACCTGCTCTACCTGCCGTGGTGCCTCGAAGGCCTCGCCGGGATAGCCGCCAGCCGGGGCGACCCGGCGCTCGCCGCAGAGCTCGACGGCGCCCGTGAAGCTGTCCGCGCGCAGATCGGGGTCGCGATCCCACCCGTGCACCCCACCGGCCACGCCCGCACCCTGGCCACGATCGGAACCTCGCTGGCACCCGAGGTTCGCGAGACCGCACGAAGGACCGGCCTGACCCACCCGACGCAGGAAATCCTCGAACACGCGTGTGGCCCCATGGAGACCTTCGGGCGGGTCTGACGGAGCTTGCGGCCTTTCGAAGCGGATCGCGAAGGCGCTCAGGGCAGGCTTCCAGCGGTTCATCTCGCGTGGCGTACCGTCCGACCCACCACCGCCACACTGTACGCAATTCGTGTCATGTCAAGCCCACTTGACGTAGCCAACGCAGCCAATTGGCTACGTTCACCAGCGCCGAAGCTAACAGCAGCGCGTCGAACATGGCGTGGATGCCGTGCCAGACCAGCACCAGGGTCGCCTGATCCTGCGGGGTCGCCCCGGCAGCGTGGTAGAGGTCGGACAGCGGGGCGGTGGCGACGTGGGGCAGCGCGCCGGCCGCGAGCACGACGAGGCCCAGGATGCTCAGGGCGGTCCCGAACAGCGCAGGCGTCGGGCTGGTTCGGCGCAGTCCGCGGTACAGCGCGAGGCAGTGGACGACCCACAGGAGGAGGACTCCGAGGTAGAGGCTGTTCTCCACGGTCCGTGCGGCTCTGATGTCGGGGAACCTCATGAGCGACTGCTCGGGTGTGATGTCCATCCCCACGAACGCGGCGACGACGCCGAAGGTGACGAGCATGAGGACGCTGCCACCGAT
>DASUUK010000097.1 GCA_036374135.1 Euzebyales bacterium | reverse complement strand
GTACGCCCTCGGCCAGCTCGACGACGAGCGCGAGGGCAAGCTGTACTTCCACCCCGTCTACCTGGTGCTGGCGGCCGGAATCGCCGCGTCGTTCCTGACCGGCGACCTGTTCAACCTGTTCGTCGCCTTCGAGGTCATGCTGATCGCGAGCTATGTGCTGATCACGCTCGGGGCGAACCGCGGGCAGGTCCGCGCCGGCATGACGTACGTCGTCATCAACCTGCTCGCGTCAACGATGTTCGTCGCGGCCGTCGCGTTCGTCTACGCCGCGACCGGCACCGTCAACCTCGCGCAACTCGCGATCCGGCTGGCGGAGCTGCCCGATGCGCTGCGCACCGCGCTGGGCTACCTGCTGCTGGTCGTGTTCGGTGTGAAGGCGGGCATCTTCCCGCTCTTCTTCTGGCTGCCGGACTCGTACCCCACCGCGCCCACGCCCGTGACGGCGCTGTTCGCCGGGTTGCTGACCAAGGTCGGCGTCTACACGCTCATCCGGACGCAGACGCTGCTGTTCCACACCGACGGGGCGCCGTCGCTGGTGATCCTGGCGATCGCCGGAGCGACCATGCTGGTCGGCGTGCTCGGAGCGATCGCGCAGGACGACATCAAACGGATCCTCAGCTTCCACATCATCAGCCAGATCGGCTACATGATCTTCGGGCTCGGTCTGTTCACGCTCGCCGGCATCGCCGGAGCCGTCTACTACATCATCCACCACATCGTCGTCAAGACGTCACTGTTCCTCGTCGGCGGCATGGTCGAGACCGCGTCCGGCTCGGGCTCGCTGCGGCATCTGGGCGGCGTCGCGCGTCGCGCGCCCGTGCTGGGCCTGCTGTTCCTGACCGCGGCGTTCAGCCTAGCCGGCCTGCCGCCGTTCAGCGGGTTCGTCGCCAAGCTGGCACTGGTGCAGGAGGGGCTGACGCTCGACCGCGGCGCCATCGTCGCGGTGAGCCTGCTGGTCAGCCTGCTGACGCTGTTCTCGATGACCAAGATCTGGGGAGGGGCCTTCTGGGGCAGGCCCGAGGATGTCGAGGGCAGGCTCGCGTCGTCGGACCGGTCGCTGCGCATGAAGCTGAACCCGTTGATGCTGGGATCGACCGTCGTCCTGGTCGGCATCAGCGTCGCGATCTCGGTGTTCGCGACGCCGCTGTACGGCCTGTCGGAACGTGCAGCCGAGACGCTCGTCGAGCGCGACCCGTACGTCGACGCCGTGCTCGGCCCCGACGAGGTGGCCCGGCCATGAGTGTTCGAAGCAACGGTCGCGTCCACTGCCTCGAGAGGTCTGACACCGTCGCGTTGAGGCACACATGGGTGCGTGCCTCAAGGAGCGGCAGCGGTAGGCACACGTCATGAGTGGGCGGCGCAACGGGGTGCGCGACCGGCGGGCGGGTGACACGTCGACCGGGCGGCGATGGCCGATGCTGGTCGCGCTGATCATCATGTGGATCGCGCTGTGGGGCACGCTGTCGATCGCCAACATCCTCGGCGGTGCAGCTGTGGCCGTCGCGGTGCTGGCGTTCGCCGGACGGGTGAAGCCACGTCCCGTGCGCAACGTCCACCCGGCAGCCGCGCTGCGCTACCTGCGCACGTTCGCGATGCAACTCGTCGTGGCCAACTGGCAGGTGATCAAGGCGGTCCTGCGTCCGGACACCATCAATCCCGGCATCCTGGCGATGCCGCTGCACCACGCATCGGACGCCGTCGTCACCCTGGTGGCCAACAGCATCACGCTGACGCCGGGCACACTGACGCTCGAAACCGAGCGACGCGACGATGTGGCCGTGCTCTACGTCCACACGCTCGACCTCGCAGACGCGGACGGTGTGCGCGAGGACATCTGTGAGCTCGAGGTGCTGGCAGTCGATGCGTTCGCGGGTAGGAACGCGCAGGCGGTGCAGGCGCGGACGCTGGCGGAGTTGGAGGAGGGCCTCCGCCCGTCGACCGATGGCGACCGTCCTCACGCCGGCGGAGAGGAAGCGCAGTGACGTACCTGTTGGGGCTGTGCCTGACGATCCTGCTCGCAGCAGGTGGTCTGGCGCTGGCGCGCGTGATCCGGCGTGGAGCGAGCGTCGCCGAGCGCATCGTGGCGCTCGACCTGCTGTTGCTCATCGGCGTGATGGGGATCGCCGTGTACTCGGTGCTGCGGGACACGGGCGTGTTCCTCGACGTGCTCGTCGTGGTCTCGCTGGTGGGCTTCGTCAGCACGATCACGGTCGCCCGGTTCATCGAACGCAGGGGGATCTGAGCATGCTTGCGATCCTGATCGACATCGTGGTGGGCATCCTGCTGCTGGCCGGTTGCCTGCTCGCGTTGATCGCCGCGGTCGGGCTGCATCGCTTTCCGGACCTGTTCTGCCGGATGCATGCGGCCACGAAGCCCGCGACACTCGGGATGCTCTGCATCGCGGTGGCGGTCGGCATCGCGGTGCCCGTGCAGGGCTCGGTGGTGAAGCTGCTTCTGGTGGTGGTCCTGCAGTTCCTGACCGCACCGGTGGCCGCGCACATGGTCGGGCGGGCCGCGTACAAGTCGGGCATCGAGATGGCCTCCTCGACGATCCTCGACGAGCTCGGCCGCTCCGACCGCGCCAACCGCTACGGCGCGGCCGGCTGATACCGCCGTCCCCGCGGCCGCATGGTCCGCCCAGCGGACCTTGCGTATGCTGGCGGGGCGATCGGTGCGTGCGACACAACAGGGCGGGTGAGCCGCTGGGGAGCGATGGGCGAGCTGACGGGGACGACGTTCGCAGGTCTGAACGTGCGCGACGCCATCAGGAGCGATCTCGTCAGCACGATCTACACGGCGGTCGATCCCCGCGACGATCGTCTGCTCGTGCTGCGGGTCGTCGCCGCTGACCTGTGCGCCACGGGCGGCGACGACCGCGAGCTGTACCGGCGGTTCCTGCGCAGGGCCGCCGCAGCGCTGACCTTCGAGCACCTGCACGCCCCGCGGATCGAGGAGGTCGGCGAGCACCGCGGCCGGGGATATCTCGTCGCGTCGTCGGTGGACACCGTGCCGCTCGGGGAGTTCATCGATGAGCGGGGCCCGTTGGACATCGACGCGGCACTCGAGCTGTTCTCCCAGGTCGCGGACGTCCTCGACGCCAGCCATCACGCCAGTCTGAATCACGGTGCGGTCAACCCCACCACATTGCGCATCGTGCCGACCGCCCATGGCGTGCCACCCCAGGTCAACCTGACCGGCTTCGGGATCGGCGCGCTCCTCGAGCTGCGCCTGCGCCGCGACCGCAGGCAGTTGCGCTCCGTCGACGAGCTCCAGTACGTCGCACCGGAGCAGTTGCGCAGCCAGCCGTTGACGGCCTGGGCGGACCAGTACGCCATGGCGTGCGCGTTCGTCCACGCCGTGACCGGTTCGCCGCCGTTCGTGCGCAACTCCGTCGGCGGCCTGTTCGGTGCACACCTGTTCGTCGAACCGACGCTCGTCCCTTCTCTGGCCGGCGGCCCGATCGCGAAGGCACTGGCGAAGGAACCGCGTGACCGCTACGCGACGTGCGGACAACTCGTCGCCGATCTGGAGCGCGCCAGGCGGAGCGCCGAGAACCGGAGACGCGCCGACGTGCGGCGCCGGGAGACGGTGGCGCACCCCTGGGTGCACGATCTCGAAGCAGCCGAGGGTGTCGAGCCGGAGGCGGGTGCGCCTGCTGGCGACCCCTCGTTGAGCTCCCGGCACGACACCGACCCACCACCGACGGCAACGGACGGCCGGGACGACGACCTGTGGCCGCCGCCGGCTGACGATGCGGCGCAGTCGGTGGGGCCGCCGTCCGCCTCCGATGGGGCCGATCCGTCGGTGTCCCCGCCCCCGGCTGACGACGTGCCGACGTCGCCCGGTGGCGACGACCGCGAGTACGACGCGGACGGACCGGCTCTGCCCGTCACCCGCGCCGCGTCGGCTCCGGCGGACGCCGCCGACGACGCGGGGATCAGCTACACCGCGGACGGGCAACGGATCATCGCGCTGCCCGCTCGCAGCGGTGGCGACGAGCCGGCGGACGCGGACGACGCCCTGTCCAATGGTCGGCGTCTGATGTCCGCAAGGACGGGTAGCCCGTCACGAGGTGATGACAACTCTTCGACTCATGTCCGGTCCACGCCTGACATGACGTACCCTACAACTGGGAACGAATCCGGCGCACGGCCAGGGTCGGCCGACGTGCGGGATGTCAAGACCGGCACCACGGGCGCCAACGACGACGTCCCACTGCTCTCGGATGTGCTCCGCGACCGGCCCGAGCTCGAACCGTCGGAAGTGTGGCGCCCCTCGGGAGCGCTGGTCGCGATGTTCTTCGTCGTCATGGTCGTGACAGCTGTCGTGGTGTGGGTTCTGTTGTCATGACCGCCACGTCCACGAGCGGAACGGGTCGTGGTGGTCGTAGGGATGCAACCCTGAGGGAGGGTCGGTGGACGGGGTGACAACGGTACGGCGGATGAGCGCCGTCGCGCCGCCCGACGGGGACACGTCCGTGAGGCGACGCCGTGACCTCGGCGGGCGGTCCCCGTCGTGTGCCCGCGGCTGCACCCCGAGGTCGGAGAGGTCGGAGGGGACCGCGTGAGCGCCGTGCCACAGCAGCCGCTGCCGGAACCGACGTCGCTCGGTACGTACACCCTGCAGTCGGTGGTCGGGTCCGACCTGACGACCACCACCTACCGGGCGATCGACGACGTGGGCACCCCGGTGGCGCTCCGCGTCGTCGACGACGCGGTTGCCGGGCACGCACGTGCGGTGAAGGGGTTCCTGCACGTGAACCGCCGCGTGTCCGCTGTGGCGCACCCGCACCTGCTGACCGTCGTCGACCAGGGCACCGTCGGAGGCACTCCGTACGCGGCGACCACCTGGCGGGACGGGGTGTCTCTGGGCGACCTGCTGCTGGAGGCGGCGCCGCTCGACATCGACGACGCGCTGCGGCTGGGTGGGCAGTTGGCCGAGGCGCTCGACGCGATCCATCACCATGGCATCGTGCACGGCACTGTCGGACTGCCGTCGGTGTGGATCAGACGTCGCCCGGGCAGCCGGGTGCCACCCAGCGCGGCCGTGACAGGCTTCGGGACGAGCCATCTGCTGGGACCGGTGCTCCAGGGGGTCGAGGACGACCCCGCGGCTCCCGACCTGCTGTTCGTCGCTCCCGAGCAACTGCAGGGTCAGCCGGCGGGTCCCGCATCGGACCAGTACGCGCTGGCCTGCATCCTGTACACCGCACTGACAGCGACCACGCCGTACCAGGGTGAGACCAACAACGATCTGTTCGGTGCGCACCTGTTCGGCCAGGCGCGGCCGATCACCGAGCTGCGGCAGGATCTCGACGACCGCTGGGACGCGCTCTTCGCCCGCGCGCTGTCCAAGGATCCCGAAGAGCGGTACGACAACTGCCGGACCCTGCTGCTCGAGGCCGGACGGTGCGGTCGCCGGCGCCCGGCGCGCGAGGTGTCGTCGGCGCGTCCGGTCGCCGTCTCGGCGGCCGACGACGTCGCCGAGTTCGAACCCGCTCCCCGGCGCACGTTGCGGATCGTGCTGATCGTTCTGCTGCTGGTCGTGCTCGGCCTTCTCGCGGCACTCGAGCTCGATGTGATCGGCTCGCCCGACGCCGCCGCGTCGAGCTCGCCGGTGCTCATGGCGGTCATCGCGCCGGGTGGCGGCTGACGCCCCGTTCGCGCTCGGCGGCGATGCGTTCCGCGGTTGCGAGATCGGCCGCGAAGGTCACCTTGAGGTTGTCGGTGTCGCCGGGCTCGGCGGCGATCTGCAGGTCGGTGTAGCGGGCGACGGTCTCCACGGTGTCGACACCCGCGAACCCCTGGTGCGACGCTGCCCGATACGCCTCGAGCAGCGCCCGGGACCGGAACGCCTGCGGCGTCTGGACCCGGTGCAGATCGCGCGCCTGGAGAACGAGGCGCCCATCGGGCGTCGCGCGGTAGACGCCGTCGCCGAGCTCGAGGACCGGCACGGCGCCACCCACCCGACGTGCGGATGCAACGACGCGGCCGATGAGCCCCGTGGTGACGAAGGGACGGGCGCTGTCATGGATGGCGACGGTGTCGACGGCGCCGCTGTCGATGTCCCCGGCAATCGCCTCGAGCCCGGCGCGCTCGCTCGCCTGCCGGTTCGCACCCCCGACCACGGTGCGCACGCTGGCGGCGAGGCCGGTGTCGCGGAGCAGGGCGTCGATGCGCGGGCGGTCCTCGTCGCGGATGACCAGCACGACGCGGTCGATCGCCTCACAGTCGGCGAACGCCCTCAGGGACCACTGCAGCAGCGGTCGTCCGCCCACGGTCGCGAAGACCTTGGTGTCGGCCCGCCGCATCCGGGTGCCACTGCCCCCGGCGAGCAGGATCGCCGCAGCGCCCACCGCCGTCCTCCGGCTCGTCGGCGCTTCCGTCGCGCGCCGTCGCTCGGATGCTACCGACTACGCTGGCGCGGATGACCGCGTCACCGCACGAGCCGCTCGCACACGTCTGGGGTGGTGTCTGGGCGGGTGGGTCCGACGATCGCGTCGGCGCGTTCGAGGGCGTGCTGGCCGGCGTCCTCGTCGTGGGCCGGAAGTCCCGCCCGGCGGCCGCGCGGCCCACACCCGTGCACGGTGCGACGGGCCCCGCCATCGCGTCCGTGATCCGGCAGCTGCCACCGACCGCGGCGTCGTTCGCGTGGCTGGCCGACACGACGCCGTCCATGGCCGCGCTGCTCGCGATGTGTGAGCGCCTGCCCGGGCACGACGCCGTGATCGTCGCGAGACCCGTGAGTGACGCCGTCAAACGGGTCGACCGCGGCATGGTCGTGGCCGGCGTCGACCGTGGAGGCTTGTGCCGCCCCGGCCCGCCACTGCTGATCCGCGCGGCGACGGCGCGCGACCTGGTGGCGCCGGCGCTCGCCGCGGGGCGCGAGATGATCGCCGCGCTCGCGGCGAGTGGGTGTTCCGTGGCGGTCATGGAGCCCGCGGAGCTGGATGTGGCCTGAGCGCCACCGACGCATCGCCGGGCCGTCGGTCGTCCTGCTCGAGGAGGACCATCATTGGGCGCCGCGCGGTCGATGTCTTGTCCCGCCGTCGAGCGTCTACGCTTGGGAGCGCCGTGCCGGCATCACAACGAAGGAAGCCATGTGGCGGGAACCCTCGAAGAACGGCTCCGCGACGTGCTGCACAAGCTCGCGCCGGGGACCGTGCTGCGCGAGGGGATCGACCGCGTGATCAAGTCCGGCAAGGGCGCGCTCATCGTCATGGGGTCCTCTGAGGACGTCCAGCCGTTGGTCTCGGGCGGCTTCAAGATGGAGACCAAGTTCACCGCTCAGCGGCTGTCCGAGCTCGCCAAGATGGATGGCGCGATCGTCGTCGACGATGACGTCGACTACATCCTGTACGCCAACGTGCATCTCGTGCCCGATCCGTCGATCGCCACGTCGGAGACCGGGACCAGGCACCGCACTGCCGAGCGCACTGCGAAGCAGACCGGTGTGCCCGTCGTCAGCGTGTCGGAGTCCATGCAGATCGTGAGCCTGTACCTCGACGACTACAAGCACGTGTTCGAGGAGCCGAGCTCGTTGCTGTTCCGCGGCAACCAGGCGCTCTCGACGCTGGAGAAGTACCGGGTGCGCCTCGACGAGGTGTCGGCGTCGCTGTCGGCCTTGGAGATCGAGAACGTCGTGACGCTGCGCGACGTCCTCGTCGTCCTCCAGCGCGCGGAGATGGTACGACGCATCTCCGACGAGATCGGGGCCTACGTGCTGGAGCTTGGCACGGACGGCCGGCTGCTGCAGCTGCAGCACAACGAGCTCATGGCGCGCGTCGACGACGAGCGCGAACTGGTCGTGCGCGACTACATCGTCGACCGGCGTCACAAGCTCGAGAAGACGCTCGACGGCCTCGACGAGCTCGACGCACAGGAACTGCTCGACCTGTCGATCCTCGCCGAGCTGCTGGGATATGACATCAACGGCGACGACATGGATCGTGCGGTCGCGCCACGCGGCTACCGCCTGCTCTCCCGTGTTCCGCGCCTGCCCGACTCGATCGTCAACAAGCTGGTCGAGCGCTACCGGTCGCTGCAGCGCCTGATGGAGGCCAGCCTCGAGGACCTCGATGAGGTGGAGGGTGTCGGGGTGACCCGGGCGCGTGCCATCAAGGAGGGTCTGGCCAGGCTCGCCGAGTCGTCGATCCTCGAACGGTACGCCTGACCCGCACCTTTGCACCATATGGCCGGATCGGGCGGCCATGGCCTCCTGCTATCATTGGATGACCGGGCGCGGTAGCTGGCCGCGCCATCCCAGATGCGAACGACGAAGACCTCCACGCGACCGGCGGTCGGGGTGGGCTGGCCGTCACGTTGTCGACGAGGACGAACGCCTATGGCATATCAGGTTGGGGACACCGTGGTCTATCCGCACCATGGCGCTGCGGTCATCGAGCGCCAGGAGACGCGGATGATGGAGGGCCAGGAGCGTGACTACCTCGTGCTCCGCCTCACCTACGGTGATCTCACACTCATGGTGCCGGCGGACGCCACCGACGAGGTCGGCCTGCGCAACGTGTGTACGAGCAAGGAGGTCGACGCCGTCTGGGAGGTCCTGCGCGACCGCGACTTCTCGATGCCGACCAACTGGTCGCGCCGGTTCAAGGCGAACTACGAGAAGCTCAAGTCGGGCGACATCTTCCAGGTCGCCGAGGTGGTCCGCAACCTGTCGATCCGCGAGCGCGACAAGGGCCTGTCGGCCGGCGAGAAGCGGATGCTGACCAAGTCCCGCCAGATCCTGGTCTCCGAGCTGTCCGCCGCCATCTCCAAGTCGGAGGAGGACACCGAGGCCATGATCGAGGACGTCCTGGCGACCTGACGGAGCCTTTCGCGGTGCGCATCGGTCAGGGTGTCGATATCCATCCCTACAGCGTCGATGACCACCGGCGGCTGGTTCTGGGAGGCGTGCGCATCCCCGACGAGCCAGGGCTCGACGGGCACAGTGACGCCGATGTCGTCCTGCACGCGACCGTCGACGCGCTGCTCGGCGCGGCCGGTCTTGGCGACATCGGCACGCTGTTCGGCAGCGACGAACCCGAGTACGAGGGTGCGGACTCGCAGCTGTTCCTCGCGGGTGCGCTGAGCCAGGTCGCCGGCCATGGATGGCAGGTCGCGAACCTCGACATCACGCTGATCGGTCAGCGTCCCCGCATCGGCCCCTACCGCGACCGCATCTGCGCGTCGGTCGCGAACCTGCTGGGCATCAAGTCCGAGCAGGTCAACGTCAAGGCCACCACCAGCGATCAGCTCGGCTTCGTGGGCAGGGGAGAGGGCCTGGTCTGTATGGCGGTCGTGCTGCTCGTGGCACCGACCGACTGACGACAGCCGACCCCGACGACCATCAAGGATTTCGTCATGCAGTTGTTCAACACGTTGTCCGGCGCCGTCGAGCCGTTGCGACCCCGTGACGAGGGACGCGTGGGGATCTACGTCTGCGGCCCGACCGTGCAGGGACCGCCACACTTCGGCCACGCACGCGCGCAGCTCGTTCCCGACGTGCTGCGGCGCTACCTCGAGTTCGCCGGCTACCAGGTCACGCTGGTCCGCAACATCACCGACATCGAGGACAAGATCATCGCGGCGGCGGCCGCCGAGGGTCGGACCGCCGCGGCGCTTGCCGAGCACTACACGCGTGTGTGGGAGCGCGAGATCGAGCGCCTCGGTGTGCGTGCGCCCGACGTCGTGCCGCGTGCGACCGGTCACGTGCCGGAGATCCTCGAGCTGATCACCGCTCTGGTGGAGCGCGGTGCCGCCTACCCGGCGGGCGGCGACGTCTACTTCTCGGTCCGCGCGTTTGCCGACTACGGGAAGCTGTCGGGCCGCCGTCCCGACGAGCTGCGCGCAGGCGCACGCATCGCGCCGGACGAGCGCAAGCGTGATCCGCTCGACTTCGTGCTGTGGAAGGGCGCCAAGCCGGGCGAGCCCTCGTGGAGCTCGCCGTGGGGCCCCGGTCGGCCGGGCTGGCACATCGAGTGCTCAGCCATGTCGACCCGGTACCTGGGTGCCGACTTCGATGTCCACACCGGTGGCACCGACCTGCAGTTCCCGCACCACGAGAACGAGATCGCGCAGTGGGAGGCCGCGACCGGTCAGCCGTTCGCGCGTCACTGGCTGCACAACGGCATGCTCACGCTCGACCAGACCAAGATGAGCAAGTCGCTCGGCAACATCATCTCGCTGTCAGAGGCGATCGACCGCTACGGCGCCGGCACACTGCGGATGTACTACCTGCGTGCCCACTACCGCAAGCCGATCGAGTTCGGCGAGGCACGGCTCGAGGAGGCGGCCGCCGCGTACGAACGTCTCGCAGGCTTCCTGCGGGCCACGCGGACGCTGGACGTCGACGACGCGTCCGACGTCGCCGATGGGGCCCGGGCCGCGTTCCGCGAGGCGATGGATGACGACCTGGCCACGCCGCGTGCGCTGGCGGGCATCTTCGACCTGGTCGCCATCGGCAACCAGCACCTCGACGCGGGCCGTGCGGGTGCCGCCGCCGCCGTGCGGGACACGGTGACCGAGCTCGCCGGGGTGCTCGGGTTCGACTTCGTCGAGGACGCCGGCGGGGACCAGCAGCTCGTCGACGGTCTGGTCGGGGAACTGGTGGCGCTGCGCGACGAGGCGCGGTCGCACCGCGACTTCGCCAGCTCGGACCGCATCCGGGACCGGCTCCACAAGCTGGGCATCGAGCTCGAGGACTCGCGCGACGGGACGCGCTGGCACCTGGCCCGACGATGACCGGCGCCGGCCACACCGTCTGGGGACGGCTGCGGAGCTCTGCGGTGCGATCCCTCCCCACGTCGAGCGGCGGCGCCGATCTGGGAACGGTCGCCGACGTCCGCGCTGGGACGCGTCCCCGGATCGGTCGCTGAGCGTGCCGGTCGTCCCGGGTCGCCGCCCCGTCGCCGAGGCGTTGCGCGCCGGTCGTGACCTCGTCGAGGTGGTCGTCGACCGCCGTCGCGTGGCCGCGCTGACCGAGCTGCTGGCCGTCGCCGCGGAGGCCGGTGTCGACGTGCGGCCGGTACCGGCCGCGGAGCTCGACGAGCTCACCGGCGGCGTCACACATCAGGGGGTGGCGGCGGTCGCCTCCGCGCCTCGCGCAGTCGGCGTCGGCGATCTCGACGGCGACCTCGTGGTCGTGCTCGACGGCATCACCGACCCGCACAACCTCGGAGCTATCGCACGCGCGGCCGAGGTCGCGGGTGCGTGCGGGCTGATGCTGCCGCGCCGGCGCAGCGCGCACCACTCGCCCGCGGCCGAGAAGACGTCGGCCGGCGCGCTCAGCTGGCTGCCCGTCATCGTCGTTCCCAACATCGCCACGGGAGTCGCGCAGCTCGCCGACGCCGGGTACTGGTCGGTGGGCCTCGACGGCGGCGCCACGACCTCGCTGTGGGAGTCGAACCTGCTCGAGGGGCGCGTCGCTGTCGTCATCGGGGCGGAGGGCACCGGACTGTCACGCCTTGTCGCCGAACGCGTCGACCAACTGGTGTCGATCCCGATGCGGGGCCGGCTGAGGTCGCTCAACGCGAGCACCGCCGCCGCGGTCGCGTTGTTCGAGGTCGTCCGCCGCGCCACCGGCGGCTGAGCGGCGCCGGCGGAGTGCGGGGCGGGGCGTGCCGGGCGCCCCGCAACTGGTGCCGGTGGGGCGGTGTCGGCTGCCGCGGAAGTGGGGTGTGGCAGGTGGGGCCTGTGGGGCGGTGTCGGCTGCCATGCGGAACGGGGTCAGTCGGGGCGGGTGCGCAGGCCCAGGCGCAGCAGTGCGTAGGCGGCGAGCGTGCGCCGGCTCTCGGCGTCGCCGAGCGGGTCGTCGGCCAGCTCGAGGCGCGCGAGCTCGTCGACGCGGGCGGCCGTCAGTGCCTGCGCGGCGAGCAGGCCGTCCGACCCGCCCTCGTCACGCAGGCGCGCGACGGCCGACGCGCGCCGGATCCACCGGCCGCGCAGCGCGAGCCACACCGTGAGCGCGAACAGGATCGGGAAGGCGGCGGTCAGCGGGACGGCCAGGTCGGCCAGCCGCATGATCGACTCCTGCCCGTTGGCGCTCGCCGTGGCCAGCTCGCGGGCGCCGGCGATGATCGCGTCGAACGGTGACGCCAGCACATCGCCCACCAGCTGCAGGCTGCGCACCTGCTCGCTCGCTCCAGTGAGCGCGTTGGCAAGCCCGGTGCTGGCCTCACCGACCCGGCGCGCCGGCCGGGACAACCGGTCGAGCTCGTCGTGCAGCCGCAGCCCGAGCAGGATCCATCCAGCCGACCAGCCCGCGAGCAGCAGATCACCGCCAACCTGACGCGCGATGCGGGGCGAACGTTCGGCGTAGATCTTCACACTGCGGCCATTCGCTGGCGTCGGGGCAGGATGGGAGGCGTCATGTACCGGTTCCTTCTGCGGCCACGCTGGATCGCGGGCCACCTGCTGGTGATCGTCACCGTCGTCGCCTTCGTCAACCTGGGATTCTGGCAGCTCCGGCGCCTGGAGGAGCGACGCGCGACCAACGACCTGATCGCCGCGCGCGTCGCAGCCTCGCCACAGCCGTTGGACGACGCAGTCGCAGCCGCGTCCGGTGACATCGACGCGCTGGAGTTCCGCCGCGTCGAGCTCAGTGGCACCTTCGACGACGGGCAGCTGCTGACCGCACCGCGCGCCATCCCCGGCGGGCCCGGCCAGCAGGTGCTCGCCGTGTTCCAGACCGACGACGGGCCCGACGTGCTCG
Source organism: Euzebyales bacterium (assembly GCA_036374135.1). Classification (NCBI taxonomy): domain Bacteria; kingdom Bacillati; phylum Actinomycetota; class Nitriliruptoria; order Euzebyales; species Euzebyales bacterium. Next base: position 26,248 of record DASUUK010000097.1, on the reverse strand, counting down.
TCGACAGGGGCTGGGTCCCATTCGACCGCGACCGTGTCGATGCACCGCCCGCCCCGACCGGCCCGGTCATGGTCCGCGGCGTCATCCGGGCGCCGGAACCCGGCCCGCTCGGCTCGGCGGACCAGATCGCACAGATCGCCCCGCCCAGGATCGCCGACCGGCTCGGCCTGACCCTCGCGCCCTACTACGTCCAGCTGCGCCGGCAGGACCCGCCGGCGTCCGACGCGCTGCGCCCGACCCCGCTGCCCGAACGCACCGAGGGCAACCACCTGTCGTATGCCGTGCAGTGGTTCAGCTTCGCCGTGATCGCCGTCGTGGGCTACCCGCTGCTGATCCGCCGGACCGCGCGGACACGCGGGCGCGACGGCGAGGGCCGACCGTCAGCTTCCGGTCATCCCGACGTCAGCGTGTCGTCGGCGGCGGGCCGGTAGCCTGACGCCATGCCTGACGAGACCGCCATCTCCAACGTGCTGCTCGACATGGACGGCGTGCTCGTGCACGAGCAGCACGCGATCGAGGGCGCCGCCGCGTTCGTCTACGACCTCCGCGAACGTGAGATCCCGTTCATGGTGCTGACCAACAACTCGATCTACACGCCCCGCGACCTCAGTGCCCGCCTCGCGCGCTCGGGCATCGAGGTGCCGGAGGAGCGCATCTGGACGTCGGCGCTGGCGACCGCCCGGTTCCTGGACAGCCAGCGGCCTGAGGGCACCGCCCATGTGGTGGGGGAGTCGGGGTTGACGACCGCACTGCACGAGATCGGGTATGTCATGGTCGACGCCGAGCCCGACTACGTCGTCCTCGGCGAGACACGCAACTACAGCTTCACCGCGATCACCCGGGCCATCCAGCTGATCCACGACGGCGCACGGTTCATCGCCACCAACCCCGACCCGAGCGGACCATCCCGCGAGGGCATGTTGCCCGCGACGGGCGCGGTGGCGGCGTTGATGACGAAGGCGACGGGCATCGAGCCCTACTTCGTGGGCAAGCCCAACACGTTGATGATGCGCTCGGCGTTGAACGCGATGGAGGCGCACTCCGAGGACACCGTGATGATCGGCGACCGCATGGACACCGACGTCGTCGCCGGTCTCGAGGCCGGGATGCGCACGGTGCTGGTGCTGTCCGGCTCGACCAGGTCCGACGAGGTCGACCGGTTCCCGTACAAGCCGTGGAAGGTGGTCGACTCGATCGCCGACGTCGACAAGGACGAACTGTTCGCCGACTGAACAGCGGCGCCGGATCGGCTGAGCTCGGCCGGGCCGCAGCGCATGCGGTGTGTACGACGGCTCCGACCGCGGTGACGGTGCCACGACGTCGTGAGGCTCAAAGCAGCGCGACCGCGCCGTCCCGCCGCGGGTCGGCACCGGCTCCGGCGGCGGTGAGGATGCTCGCGCCACCGAAGTAGTGGTGCAGCTCGTTCCAGCGGCTGATGCGCCATCTCGCGGCCTCGAGCGCGGCGACGGCCTCGTCCGGGTAGCCCGGCTCGATGTGGGCGACGCCGTCGGTGGGATGCAGTCGCGGTCGGTGTGTGGCGGCCGATGGTTCGACCTCTTCGAGCAGGCATGCGGCCAGCACCTGGGCCAGCGCGGTGCGGATCCGGGAGCCGCCGGCCGCACCCGCGGCCGCCGCGAGATGCCCCCGATCGTCCAGCGCCACGCTCGGGACCATCATGCTGGCCATCCGGTCGCCGGGGGAGATGCCCTCGGTCAGCAGTTCGGTCTCGCCGAGCATGCTGTTGAGGTGCAGGTCGAGGCCCGGAACGTAGTGGCCGGCGCCCAGACCGAGGCTGGATGTGACCACGCAGGCGTTGCCGTCCGGATCGACCGCCGCGAGGTTGGTGGTGTCGCCGTGGCGGTCGTGCGATCCGAACGCGGCGGCGAACGCGGGAGCCCAGCGTCGCGGCGTGCCCGCATCGGCGGCCGGCAGACGTGCGAGATCCCGCAGGAACCCGGCGAGATCGCGGCGGGCGGTCACGTGGTACGGACCCAGACGCACGCCGGTCGGCGCAGGTTGCACGTCGACCTCGTAGGACGCGAGGTCCTCGCTGGTCAGCAGACCGCCCCGCTCGGCCGACATCTCCAGCATCCGCTCGGCCACGGTGCCCTTGGCGAAGCTCTCGGGCCCCTCGGCCGCCAGGAGATCGAACGCCGTCGCCAGACCTGGCTGCCGCAGCAGGTCACCGGCCTCCAACGGCCGGCCGCCCGCCGTGTAGATGGCGCCGCCCCGGTCGCGTCGGAGGCTCTCGAGCACCATCCGCAGGGTGAACGCGTGCCGGGCCGGCATGGGGACGCCCTCGACCGCGAGCGCCCGGGCCGGTGCGAGCAGCTCAGGCCAGTCCATGCGCCCCCACCGGCGATGGATGGCCCCGCAGCCGTGCGGCACGCCGGGCACCGCCACCGTGGCCATGCCGATGTCGTAGGCGATCACCTGCGAGCCGAACGCGATGTCGACCGGGAACCGCTCACCCTCGCGTGGACCGTCGCCCAGTCCGGGTACCGTGACGAAGAAGTCGACGAGGTGCGCCTCACGGCGCGCCTCGTCCCAGTGGACCGCGTACCCGCCACCGCCGAGGCCCGTCATGACCGTCTCCGCCACGCATGATGCGAACGTGGCGGCTACCGCGGCGTCCGCCGCGTTGCCCCCGGCCGCCAGGACCTCGAGCCCTGCCGCCGCGGTCGCGGGATGGCCGGCGGCAACGCCGGCGACGGGAGTGGACATGACGTGCGACCTGCCATTTCGCGTGCTGGGGCCATGATGGAGGTTCTTGCCGTTCAGAGCACCCGAGGCGGCCACACACCGCCGTGCGGTCGACGCGCCGGGCGCCATCGTGAGAGGACGATAGTCGATGCGGCAACGTGATGACGCCGCCGTGGTGGCGGGGTGGGCGGCGACGTGACGACGTCGTCCGTGCTCGCTTCGCGCGTCAGCCGGTTCGTCGACACCGTCGCCGGCGAGGTCGAACGGCTCGCCACCTCGGCCGGGCTCCCGACCCACGAGATCCGGCAGGACGTGCTCCGCGACGCCTCGACGCTGGTCGCCGGCCTCGTGGCCGCGGACGGCATCGTCACGGACGTCGAACTGCTGGCGATGATCACGTGCTTCGGCGAGCTCGACGATCCGCGCGTGGCGGCCGCGACACCGGTCGAACGCCGCCGCGCCATGCTGCTCGAGTCCGGGACGCAGAGCCTCACGACGCCGTCGCCCGTGTTCAGCCTGCTGCGTGACGCCGATCTGCGCGACAGGGGTCGGCGCTCCCGCGCGTACTACGAGCAGGCGATGGAGGTGGCGCACGCGGCCGTGACGCTCGACGGATACACGGGACGCCTCGAGCTGGCGGCCGTCGAGGAGCTCCGCAGCATGCTGCTGCGGCTGCTGCCCGCTGCCGAGCGCCCCGCGGCGGACGGCGGTGACCCGACGGCGGAACGGGACACCGGTGAGCCGGCGACCGCGATCGGCACGGTGCGCACCCCACAGGATCCGCAGAAGTCCGCCGCGGAACTGTTCGAGGAGCTCGACCAGCTGGTCGGTCTGGAACCCGTCAAGCGCGAGATCCGCAGGGTCGCCGACCTCATCACCGTCGAACGTCTGCGTCGCGAGCGCGATCTGCCGGTCGTGCCGCAGAGCCGCCACCTCGTCTTCACCGGCAATCCCGGCACCGGCAAGACGACGGTGGCACGGCTGGTCGCGCAGCTGTACCGGGCGTTGGGCGTCGTGGGGCGCGGGCACCTGGTCGAGACCGACCGTGCCGCACTGGTCGCCGGCTTCATCGGGCAGACCGCCGCCCGGGTGACCGAGGTCGTCAACGCGGCGACGGGCGGGGTGCTGCTGATCGACGAGGCGTACGCGCTGGTCCGCGGCGACGACCGCGACTTCGGACGCGAGGCCGTGGACACGCTCGTGAAGCTGATGGAGGACCGCCGTGAGCGGTTGGTGCTCATCGTGGCCGGCTACCCCGCCGAGATGGAGGACTTCATCGGCTCCAACCCCGGTCTGCGGTCGCGCTTTCCCCGCGTGATCCACTTCCCCGACTACGACACCAGCGAGCTCCTCCAGATCTTCGAGATCCTCGCCGGGACGCACCACTACGAGCTCACCGACGGGGCGCGCGCCCGGTTGACATCGCACTTCGACGCCGTGCCCCGGGGACCCGGCTTCGGCAACGGGCGGCTGGCCCGCAACCTGTTCGAGGAGGCGTGTGCGCAGCAGGCAAGCCGGTTGGTGCGCATGGGTGACGTGTCACGCGAGGACCTGATGCGCCTCACGGCCGATGACATCCCGCAACGCGGCACTCTGTCAGAGGCCGCTGCGGGTTGACCGCGACCGTCGTCCCGGCGTTCGCGGATCCGCGGACATCAGGTCTCTGCGGCCGCCTCCAGCCGTGCCATCCGTCCGCCGGCAGTGGTCACGAACACGGCCTCGTCGGTCGCCGCCATCGCGCTGACGCTGTCGAACGGCCCCGACTGCCACTGCGTCGTCCCGTCGTCGAGCGCGATCGCCGCCACGGTGCCGTCAGCCGTGGCCATGAAGGCGGCGGTGCCGTTCGTGGTGATGGCCTGGCGCAGCGGCTCCTCCGAGACGATCCGCCACGTCGGTGTGCCGCTCGCGTAGTCGATCGACACCATCTCGCTGGGGCTGCAGATGATCACCTGGCTCTCGCTGACCTGCGTGATGGTCGCGGGGACGTCGTCGTGCTCGAGTTGGGCGCACGATGACCAGCCGGTCTGACCGTCGTCCGCGTCGTACCGGCACACGTCGCCGTTGGCGCCGACGACGAGCACGGCGCCATCCACCGCGATCATGGACGTCGGCTGCAGGTCGTCGAGGTCGACGTCCCAGCGCAGCTCGCGGGTCGTGACGTCGAACGCCTCGAGCCGCGCGCCGTCGGTCACGTACAGCGACGGCAGTCCCTGTGTGCTCCCGTCGAACGCGAGCAGCGTGGTGGCGTCAGCCTCGCTGGCGTCACCCGGCTGGTCGTCCGCAGCGTCGCCGGCGGCGCTCGCGGCGGCACCCGTCGTCGATGTCTCGATCGTCCAGCCACGTTCGCCCGACTGGGGATCCAGGGCGTGCAGCAGCAACTGTCCCTGCTCGTCGCGGCCGGCGGCGAACATGCGCCCGCGCGCCGTGATGAAGGTGTCGATGGCGGGCAGATCGGCGGCCGACGCCTCCCAGACCACGTCACCGTCGATGACGTCGAGGCCGTAGAACCCATCGTCGGTCCGGACGATCGCCATCGGCCCGAACTCCGACAGTTCGCGGACCTCGCCGTTCACGGACGCCTTCCACACCGGGCGCCCCGTCGCCTGATCGACGCTGGTCACCGCTTCGCCCGAGACGCCGATGATCTGCTCGTCGGCAGGCACGAGCGCGGTGATGGTGTCGGCCGCCACCGACTCGTTCCACGACGCTGCGACCTCGGGGGCGTCGACGTCGAGCTGTTGTCCCGCCGAGGTGATCCCCGGCCCCGACTCGCCTCCGCCTGTGAGCATCGGTAGGCCGACGACGACGGCAGCCGCGGCAGCGACGACGAGCAACACGAAGGCGGCGGCGCCCCGCCAGAGCCTCGCGCGGCGGCGACGTCGCTGCGATCCGGGTCCGCGCCGTGGCGCATCCGCCCGCGCCGTGCCGGTCGACGGATCGCCGACCGCCACGGCGGCCCCCAGGCTTCCGTCGCGCACGGCCGCTGCGGCGCTGTCGTCGCGCGGGCCGTTCGCACCGGACGCCGTATCGTCACGGTCGAGCATCCAGCTCCACGAGTGCCTGGACACACCGCCGATGGCCGTCGTCAGCGCGGTGCACGTGGCGAACCGATCGCTGGGGTCCTTCGACAGCCCGTGCGCCAGGCCTTCGGCCACCTTGGGAGGCAGCCAGCCGGCATCACGCAGCAGCTGCGTCGACGGGTCATCGTGGGCGTGCGCGTCGAACAACGCGCCGATGGTCGCGCGATCGAACGGCGGGCGGCCGGTCAGGCAGTGCACGGCGGCACACGCGAGCCCGTACTGGTCCGTGCGCTCGTCGACCGGTGTCCCATGCACCTGCTCCGGCGCCGTGTAGAGCAGGTCCGCGGGCGGTGGCGCGTTCGTCTGGCGCACGGCGGACGTGCGCAGCGGCAGCGTGCCGAATCCGTGCAGTGACATGCGCGGGCCGGACGGCGTGCGGCTGCGGTCGTTGAGCCAGATCGTCTTCGGGCTCAGCGCACCGTGGACGAGCCCGACAGCCGCCATCGCGTCCAGCCCATCGGCGAGCTCGGTGCACCCGGCCAACGCGTCGTCGAGCGGGAGCGCGTCGACCTCGCCGAGCGCCACGGCCAGGGGGCGGCCGTCGGTCGCGCTCGTGATGGCGTACAGCAGTCCGTCGGCCTGGCCCATGTCGCGGACCTTGGGGATGACCGGGTGGTCCAGTTCAGCGACCCGCTCGAGCGTCGTGAAGAACTGGTCGGCGGAGTCGGGATCGGAGAACTCCTCGGAGACGACCTGCAGGAGGACCGGGTAGCCGTCCGAGGCGCGTGAGGCCAGGTAGGTGGCGCTGACCAGCCCGGCGTCCAGTCGCTCATGGACGACGTAGCCCGGGACGGTCCACACACCAACCTCTGCCATGCATTGACACCTGTGATCGACGAGCCTGCAGTGACTGACCGGTGCTGTGACCCCCTGGAACACCCGTGGCGGCGTCGGGCCTGGGCTCGGCCCCGCAGCGGCTCGGCATCGCGACCGACGCTACATCACCAGCATGTGCAGGGCGAGCGGTTCGCAGCAGCGTACTGGATCGCCCGGCGTGACGCGAGCGAAGAGTAGTTCGCGTATCACGTTGGGTCGGCCTCGGGCCGCTGCCGCCGGCAACACGGCGGGGTTACCGCCGCCATGTGCGGTCACGTGCCGGCGCGTTGGCTACGCTGCCTGCAATGCTCGTGCGTCGGCTCCTCGCGCTGCTCCTCGCCGTGGTCCTCGTGCTCGCGGCGATGGAGGTGCGTGCGCGGATGTTCGACGAGCCGACATTGCTCGATCGTCTGACGACCGGAGCCGAGCACCACCTCGCCCAGCTCGTGTAGGAGGGTGCCCACACCCGGCTCCTGCGGGCACACTGGGCGTGCACCACCGGCCGACCGAAGGCAGCGTCGATGCCACCGCCACTCCGCCAGAAGCGTCGGATGCTCCCGCGGGCGAGCTTCCGCGACCGCTTCTTCACCCGTCAGACTGCGCAGGCGATCGCGGCGCCGTCGTCGATAATCACGGCTGGCGCGGGAACAGCCGCCGGCGTGCTGCTGTGGGGTCTGTCGCTGCCTGCAGCCGTGCTCGGCGCCGTGGCGTACGGCGGCTGGGTGCTGGCACGCATGCCGAGGAACCCTCGCACGGCCGATGTCCTGATCGATCCGCAGCGCCTCCACGATCCATGGCGCGGGTACGTTCGCGAGGCGCTGCACGCGGAGCAGCGGTTCGATGCAGCGGTCGAGTCGACGCCCCAGGGTCCGCTGCGCGATCGGCTGGCCGAGATGGGTGAGCGGGTCGCCGGGGCGGTGAACGAGAGCTGGCGCATCGCCAACCACGGTCAGCAGCTCGAGCTCGCGCTCGGGCGATTCGATCCGATCGATCAGCTCGAGCGCAGGCTCGCCGACGCCGGCGGCGACGAGCGCGTGGCGACCTCGGTGCGCTCGCAGATCCAGGCGTACCGTCGCATCGAGGCCACGGCCATCGATGTCCGTGAGCGTCTGCGGCTGCTCGACGCGCGGCTCGATGAGACCGTCGCCAGCGCGGTCGAGGTGGGCCTGCGCGTCGGTGATCCGGTCGAGGTGGGCGCGCTCGACGGCGATGTCGAGTCGCTGGTCACAGAGATGGAGGCGCTGCGGCGTGGGCTCGAGGAGACGGCCGGGTTGACGGCCCGTGGTGTCTCGGCGATGTGACCGGACGCTGGCGGGCCGGTTGCCTATGCTGGCGGTCACGCCGCACTGAGAAGGAAGACCCCTGACATGTTCTCACGGTTCTGGAACTACCTGAAGGCGTTGCTGACGGGAAAGTTCGAAGAGGTCGCCGATCCCAAGATCCAGATCGAACAGGCCATCGCCGAGGCTCGCAGCCAGCACCGCCGGCTGCGCGAGACGGCCGCCAGCGTCATCGCCAACCAGAAGAAGTCGCAGATGGACCTCGACCGTGCGCTCGAGGACCTCGAGAAGCTCAACCGCAACACCCAGCAGGCGGTGCTGATGGCGTCCGAGGCCGAGCAGAGCGGTGACGACAAGCGCGTCGTGGAGCTCACCCAGACGGCCGAGGCCTTCGCCAACCAGCTGATCGCCAAGGAGCAGGAGGTCGACACGCTCCAGGCGATGGTGCTGCGGGCCACGCAGTCCACCGAGCAGGCCAAGGCCGCTGTTGCGCAGAATGCGCAGCAGCTGCAGGCCAAGGTCGCCGAGCGCCAGAAGCTGCTCAGCCAGCTCGACCAGGCGAAGATGGCCGAGCAGATGAACCGCGCCATGGAGACCATGAACGCAGAGGTCGGCCAGGACGTTCCGACGCTCGACGAGGTCCGCAGCAAGATCGAGACGCGGCTGGCGCGTGCGCAGGGCACGACCGAGCTGGAGCGTGAATCGGTGCAGGGGCGCATGCTCGAGGTCGAGCAGGCCGCCGCCGCCAGCCAGGCGGCAGCCCGTCTGTCGGAGATCCGCTCCAAGCTCGGCATCGAGACGCCGAGCGCCGAGACGGCGGAGACGGAGACCGCGGCGGGTTCCACGGCCGCGAGCGGCAGCGCCGCCGCGTCTGACGGCGCGGGGGAGGCGTCGAGCGATGTCAGCGGTGACGCCACCAGCTGACACAGGACGCGCAGTCAATGGCGGGAGCTGGCAGCGACGCGGTCATGGGCGCGCTGCTCGGGGCGCTGGTTGGCGACTGCATCGGCGCGCCGTATGAGGGCGGTCGATCGGTCGGGCTGGCCGGTGGCCGCCGCCGTGTCAGTCGGGCGCTCGCCCGCGGTGATCGTCGCGGACCAGTCGCCGGCGAAGCCGGGTTCCGCCCCCTGCTGGCCTACACCGACGACACCCAGTTGACGCTCGCGCTCGTCGATCACCTGGTCGATGACGACGCACGGGTCGAGCCGCGCCTGCTGGCACGCAGGATGCTCGCGCGGTACGAGCCGCACCGCGGGTACGGACCAGGCATGCGCCGGCTCGTCGAGCTGTGGCGGCACGGGCACGATGTCGAGTCCGCCGCGACCGCCGTATTCCCGGACGGGTCGTTCGGCAACGGTGCGGCGATGCGGGTCGCACCGGTCGGGTTGCTCTGGGCGGGCCGACCGGCGGAGCTCACGGCTGCCGCGGTGCGGTCGGCTCAGGTCACCCACGCGCACCCGGTCGGCATCGACGGCGCGGTGGTCGTCGCGCACGCCGTGGCGCTGGCGGCTGCCGACCGGCGCTTCGCACTGTCAGATCTGGCGCGGCTACCCACCGACACCACGGAGCTGGGCGAGGGGCTCGCCGCTGCCGCACAGGTGGACCGGGACACGGCCCCCGCGTCGGTCGCAGCCCTCCTTGGCACTGCGCCCACGGCACACCGCTCCGTGCCCGCCGCCCTGTGGTGCGCCGCTGTGAGCGCCGACGTGGAGGAGTGCGTGACGCGCGCCGTCGCGTTCGGGGGCGACACCGATACGATCGCGTCGATGGCGGCAGCGGTCCGCGGCGCCGCAGGCGGGGCGTGCGCCATGCCGCCAGCGTGGACCGCGGTGCTGGAAGGTCACGACGTGGTCATCGAGGCGGCCGGGCGTTTGTCGGCCGTTGCGCTCGCGGACGTAGGCGACGGCTGATGGCCGCCCGCTCACCCTACCGACGGCCCCGCCGTGGCCCGGCGTTGGTCATCGTCGCGCTGCTCGTGCTCGCCGGCGCGTTCGTGATCGACGGCGGCGGGCTCGAGGGCCTCGGCGCGGATGGGTCCGACGGGGGACGGACAGCCGGCGGCGCGCCTTCCGAATCAGCGACGCGGACGGTGCCGGCGGAGCTCGACGACCTGCTCGGTGATGCGGTCGCCAACGACGACGGCTCGGTGACCGTGACGCTCGACGAGGTGGAGACCACCGGTCTGGTCGAGGATGCGCTGGCGCAGGCGCCGTCGCAGCAGATCAGCGATGTCACGGTCGACGTGGCCGAGCCACCCGACGATGTGGGCGGTCGGCTGGTCGTCGACGGGCGCCTCGACGAGCCGCCGCTGCCGGTGACGGCGGTTGTGGACCTCGAGATCGTCGACGCCCGTCTGCGGCCCACCGTGCGCGACCTGTCGATGGGACCGCTTCCACTCTCGGACGACACCCGCGCCGACCTGACGCACGAACTGCGCAGCCTCGCAAGCGTTGCCGACGATCAGCTGGCCCTCGACGACCTGTCGACCGTCGACGGCGAGCTCGTGCTGTCGGGGCGCCCCCGCTGATCGACGGGACGACCGTGAGGTCGCCGTCCCGGCACCCGTCCACGTACCATTGCCTGCGCAGCGGCGCTACGAGCAGGTCGCCGCGGCGATCAGGTCGACGGTGTCCTCCAGGCGCCCCGCCGTCGCGAACGCGCTGCGCTGGCGTCGCGCGCCCGACCCGTCGCAGAGCGCATGGTCGATCAGCTCGCACACCTGCTCGGTGTCGCCCTCGACGTCCAGTGCATCACGGAGCTCGTCGATGAGTCGTGCGAAGTAGTCCCGCGGCGCCAGCACCTCGCGCGTGAGCGGATCGAACAGCTGATCCTCGAGCCCGAACCGTGCGGCGCGCCACTTGGCGGCCTGCAGCAGCTCGGCGCGCACGCCCGGCGGCGGCAGGCCACGGCTGACGCGTTCGCGGCCCAGGTGCACCAGCGCGCGGCACAACCCGGCCTGCAGCACGGCCTCGTCGACGGTCATGCAGACGTCGGACACCCTAAACTCCAGCGTGGGATTGTCCTGCGACAGGCGCATGTCCCAGTAGATCTGGCCGAGGTCGATGATGGCACCCGAGTCGATCAGCATCCGCCCGACCGCGTCGTACTCCTCGATGCTCGCGAATGTCTGCGGGATCGCGGCGCTCGGCCAACGGCCCCACAGGATGCTGCGGTAGCTGGCGTACCCCGTGTCGTGCGTGTCCCAGAACGGTGAGTTCGCGCTCAGCGCCAGCAGTGCGGACAGGTATGGACGCACCTGGTTGAGGATCTGGACGGCCTCCTCACGGTCGGGCACGCCGACGTGCACGTGCATGCCGCACGCCATCATCTCGCGGCTGACCTGCTGGTGGGCCCGTTCGATGTCGCGGTAGCGGGGCTTCGGGGTGATCTGCTGCAGCCGGCCCCGCGCCAACGGCATCGTGCCGGCGGCGAGCACCCGCATGCCGTGCCGGTTCGCCGTCCCGCACAGCTCGCGGCGCAGTGCGGTCAGCTGCTCGCGGATCTCGTCCAGCGTGGTGCACACGACCGAGCCGGTCTCGACCATCGACAGGTAGATCTCGCTCTCGAACTGCTCCGGCTCGAAGCCGTCACGGTCGAGGTCGTCCAGCAGCACGTCGCTGTCGTGCAGCAGCATCCGCGAGGCGGCATCGGCGACGTGGAACTCCTCCTCCACGCCGAGGGTCAGGTGGTCGGTCACCCGGCCAGCCTGCCCGGGCGGCGTGGGGACTAGTCAGGTGCGATCGACGACAGCGCCTCGGTCGTCAGCAGACGCCGGATCGACTCGGCGAACACCGCGACCCCGACCGGGAGGGCCGACTCGTCGATGTCGAAGTGGGCGCTGTGATGCGCCGCCGTGATGCCGCGCGACGGGTTGCTGACACCGAGGCGGAACATGCACACGGGAATGCCCGTGCTGCCGAACGCGAAGAAGTCCTCGGCACCCATCGACGGGTGCTCTTCGACGGCCACGCAGTCCTCGCCGCAGATCGACCTGGCGGCGGCATGGACCATGCGCGTCAGCGCCGTGTCGTTGTAGCCGGCGGGGTAGCCGTTCTGGATCGAGACGGTCGCCGACGTGCGGTTGGCCGACGCGATCGCGTGCGCGATCTGCTGGATGCGCTCGATGAGGTACGCCCGGGTGTCGGGGTACAGCGAACGCAAGGTCGCCTCCAGCGTCACGCTCGAGGCGATGACGTTGTGGCGGGTGCCGCCGTGGATCGACCCGAACGTGATGACCGCGGGCTTCAGCGGGTCGATCTCACGGGTGACGATCTGCTGCGCGTTGGTGATCAGGATGGCCGCGACGGGGATCGGGTCGATCGCGCGGTCGGGATGCGCGGCGTGCCCGTCGATGCCGTGGATCGTGATCGTGATGTCGTCGACCGCGCCCGTGACCGGACCGCTGCGCAGCGCGACCGTGCCGGCGCGGTGGTTGCTCGCGGTGTGCAGCGCCAGGATCGCGTCCGGTGTCGGGTCGTCGAGCACGCCGTCGGCGACCATCGGCTCGGCACCGCCGCCGCCCTCCTCGGCCGGCTGGAAGTACAGGACGACGCTGCCGGGCAGCTCGGCCTGTCCGGCGAGGAGCTCGGCCAGGCCGAGCACGCACGCCACGTGCGCGTCGTGGCCGCACGCGTGGGAGACGCCCTCGTTGTCGGACCGGTACCCGTCGCGCCCCGGCGCCTCGGTCACCGGCAGCGCGTCCATGTCGGCACGCACGCCGACGCAGCGCCCGCCGCGGCCCTCGATGACCGCCACCACGCCGGTGCCGCACACGCGGCGGTGCTCGATGCCGAGGTTCGACAGGACCGACTCGACATAGGCGGCGGTGCGGTGCTCGCACCAGGCAAGCTCCGGGTGGCGGTGCAGCTGCCGACGGTGCCGCACCAGCTTGTCGCGCAGGGCTACCGCGTGGTCGTGGATCATCGCCGGCGTCCATGCCGTCGATGGCATCAGCATGCGTGTTCCACTTGGAGCGGCAGAATCCACCATGAGGCGCAACGCTATCCCGTAGTCGTCGAAACCGCGAACCAACACCATGCCTGAGAAGAGGCGCGGGTTGGTTCGCTTGATACGCTAGTGTACGGTATCACCTTGCGTAACCCGTCGTGCACATGGACGGGCCGCGCGGATGCCATGCTGCGATCAGGTGCTGGCGCGATTACTCCGGGTAGCCTCACATGACGTGATCACCCTGCTCGAGGCGTCTTTGGCGGCGGTCGTCGGTGTCTCGTGGCCGCCGGCAATCCACGATCGGTCTAGCGGTCCGACAGGCGCGTCCGCCGCACGGGCTCGCTGCCGCGCCCCGCCGTCGCGGCATGGCGGTTGACCGCACGTCGCCGGACCTGTAGCAGGATCAGCATGTTGAGTGAGTGCATCGCGCCGAGGCTCAGCAGCAGCAGGCCGAAGCGCCGGACGGACGAGCGCAGGGCCGACAGCGCCGTCGCGTTGGTGTCGATGTCCAGCAGCAGCAGCGCGTACCCGACGGTGAACACGAGGAACCCGGTGACGAGCAGGCGGCTCACATACGCCGCGAGGTCCGTCTGGCTGCGGAACACGTCGTGGAGGAAGATCTGTCCGTCGCGGTGCAGCAGGATCCCCATCCACGTGATCAACGCGATGGCGAGCAGCACGTACACCACGTAGACCGCGATCGCGCCGTTCATCGGCCGCGCCGTCGCGCCGCCTGCTCGCTCGGCGTCTCGTCACTGGGCGTCGAGGCGCTCCGCCGTCCCGCGCGGCGACCCGCGCGGCGTTCCGCATCGGCCTCCTCGTTGCGCGATCGACGGAAGCGCAGGAAGATCAGCGTGCTGAGCTGGTGCAGCAGGCCGAGGCTGACCAGCAGGATGCCCAGGCGTCGGACGAGGAACTCCAGTGCGTCGATGCTGTCCATCGGGCCCTCGACGCGCAGCAGGAGGAACGCGTAGCCGAGCGTGAACAGCGCGAAGCCGATCACCAGCAGCCGGCTGGTGGCCTGAGCGAGCAGCGGTTGCTGGTCGTCGCGTTGCCGGAGCAGTTCGAGTCCGTTGCGGTACAGGGTGGTCGCCAGCCAGATCGTCAGCGTGACGGCGACGACGATGTAGAGCACCGACACCACCAGGGTGTTGCCCATCCGACACCTTTCGCGATCACGCCGTTGACCGCCATGAAACCACCTCGGTGGTCTTCTTTCCGCGATGGTGCTGCCCGCAACCTGCGGCGGGGCGGGCAACTGTGCCGCATCCGGCCGGTCATGATCCGTTCGCGGCGCCGGAGCGCAGCGACTGCGCTGCTCGCGTGTTTCGTGGAAGGCTCCGTGAAGTTGCCCACCGCCCCGACGTTTCTCCACTCAAGCGAAGGGCATCGCCGGCAATCGTCGCCCGGGGCGCGGGTGACAGCAGGGGGTTCCGTCCGGCGGGTCACCACCACCACAGCGGCGGCTCAGTCGTCGGGGGCGGACAGCAGCTCGGCGAGCAGTGCCGCACGCTGTGGCAGCGAGTCGACGTGCACCCACTCGTGGTCGGTGTGCAGACCGTCGCCGATGCCGCCCAGGCCGTCGAGCGTCGGGGTGCCTTCGTCGGCCGTGAAGTTGCCGTCACTCGCGCCGCCCGCGGAGGCCTGCGTCAGGTCGAACCCAAGCCGCTGCGCGCACGCGCGAGCACGTGCGTACAGGTCATCGGTCGCCGACGAGCGGAGCATCGCCGGTCGGTTGACACCGCCATCGACGGTGACGGCGACGTCGTCATCGGCCTGCAGGTCCTCCAACGCGAGCCCCACGCGCTCGGCTTCGTCGGGGTCGGTGAACCGCACATCGATGACCGCCTGGGCGTGTGCCGCGACGACATTGGCCCGTGTGCCACCCCGCACGGTGCCGATGTTGACGGTGGTGCCACGCGCCTCGTCGCTGAGCCCGGCGATGCGTGGCAACAGCCGCGCCAACGCGACGATGGCGTTGCGCCCGTCGAAGAACCGCTGGCCCGCGTGGGCGGCGCGCCCGTGCGTGGCGACGGTCCACAGGCCCACGCCCTTGCGCTCGGTCTTGAGCGCACCGGCCGACGTGCTCGCCTCGAACACCAGCGCGGCCGCGCTCGTGCGCGCACGGTCCCGGATCAGCGCCGACGATGTGATGCTGCCGACCTCCTCGTCGGCGGTCACGAGCGCCACGACGGGCCGACGGGCCGGCGTGCCCGTGGAGTGCAGCTGCGCCAGGGCGCGTCTGGCGATCACCAGACCCGCCTTCATGTCCTGCGTGCCCGGGCCCCACGCGCGTCGCTCGTCGTCGACCCGCCACGGGTTGCGCTGCAACGTCCCGACGTCGTGGACGGTGTCGTAGTGGCCCACCAGCAGCACGGGTGCCGCGTCGGCGGGTGTGCCGGGTGGACCGGCCCAGCGCAGCTCGAGGTGGGTGCCCACCCCGTCGACACGGTGTCCCTCCACGGTCGCGCCGGCCTCCCGCCACCGCCCGGCCAGCACACCGGCGAGTGTGTCGAGCCGGTCGACGTCGCCCGTGGGTGACTCGTGGAGCACCACTTCGCGCAGTTCGTCGACCATCGCGTCGGTCTGGGCGGTGAGGTCGTCCAGCAGGGTCATCGGCCAGCCACCACGCCGTCGGTGGCGTCGAACACCTCGCGGTGGACGACCACCGCGTCGAGGCGGTCGTGGTCGACCACCGCATCGACGCCCGCCGCATCGGGCACCTCGACGGTGCCGTCCGGTGCGAGCGTGACGGCCGGCTCGATGATGTCGCGCTCCCAGTAGCGGTCGCTGGCGGACGTGTCGCCGGGCAGTGTGAACCCGGGGAGGCTGGCCAGGGCGATGTTGTGGAGGCGGCCGATGCCCGTCTCGAGCATGCCGCCGACCCACAGCGGCATCCCCTCCGTGACCGCCCAGTCGTGGAGCGCCAGGGACTCGGCCAGGCCACCGAGCCTGCCCGGCTTGCAGTTGATGATCGCGCAGGCGCCGATCGACGCCGCGCGCCGTGCGTCGGCGGTCGACCGGATCGACTCGTCCAGGCACAACGGCGTCCGCAGCCGCGGCGCGAGGCTGGCGTGGTCGATGATGTCGTCGTGGGCCAGCGGCTGTTCGATCATCGTGAGGTCGAACGCGTCGAGCCGCCGGAGGTGGTCGGCGTCGTCCAGCGTGTACGCGGAGTTCGCGTCGGCCATCAGCGCCACGTCGGCGAACCGCTCGCGCACCGCGGCAACGCGCTCGACGTCGGTGCCCGGCGCGATCTTGAGCTTGATGCGGGCGTAGCCCTGGTCCACGAAGGACGCCACGCGGTCCAGCAGCGCCGCGGTCGAGTCGGCGATGCCGATGCTGACACCGGCCGGCACGGCCGCCCTCGTGCCGCCGAGCACCGCGGCGAGCGATCGACCGGTCGCGGCCGACCAGGTGTCCCACACGGCCATCTCGATGGCGGCCCGGGCCATGGGGTTGCCGCGGACCTTCGCCCAGCGGTCACCGACCGTCCGCGGATCGTCGACCGTGTGACCGAGGATCCGCGGCAGCAGGTGGTCGCGCATGACCGTCACCGCACCGGCGACCGTCTCCTCGCTGTACACGGGATCACGGCCGGCGACCAGTTCACCCCACCCGTCCACGCCGTCGGCGCGCACCCGTACGAGCACGACGTCGCGCTCGAGCTGCGGTCCGAAGCTCGTGACGAACGGGTGGCGCAGTGGCAGCGTCAGGAACACGAGCTCCACACGGTCGACGCGCAGGGCGGTCATGGCTGCACCCGCAGCACGTACGCGTGGCAGTCGTCGGTGACGTCGCGGGCCAGGTCGACGGCGACCATCCCCGTCCGGAAGGCGGCAGACAGCGCGGCGCGCAGGGCGCTGCGCCAGGCCGGGCCCGCCGCCGGATCAACGCGTCGGAGGCGATCGAAGTCGGCCGGCACGGCCACCAGCGCCGCGTCGCCGTCCAGGGCGTCCGGGATGACCGGACCGGGACGCGGTGCGCCATCGGCTCCCGGCACGCACGACAGCGCCCACGGTCCGTCCGGAACCTCGGCGGGCACTGCGCGGTCGCTGTCGACCCACCACTCCGCGAGCAGGCGGTCGGTCGGCAGCCCGGCGTTGATCGCGTCGTCCATGGGACCGTAGTGATCGACGTGGTAGTGGCGTGCGACGGCGCCGAGCCGGTGCAGGTTCAGGTACGCATTGCGCGCCTGCAGCGGATCGAACGTCCACGTGATGCGCTCGAAGCCGCGCGCGGCGGCGTGGCGCCGCTGGGCCATCTTGAGCGCCTGACCGATGCCGCGCGACTGCATGCCGGGGACGACGGCGAGCATGTGCGAGCACAGGATGGGCGTGTGACCGTCGAGGCCGACGAACCCGTAGCAGAAGCCGATGGGCTCGCCGTCGCCGCGTGCGATGAGCAGCAGACCGCCGTTGTGCACGGCGGCGCGGATCTGTTCGGCGGGCACCACCCCACGGTCGGACATGCCCCATGCACGACGCTGGATGTCCTCGGCGATCCGACACGAGTCCGGGTCGTCAACGGCGTCGATCTGGACGTCATCCATCGACGGCCGAGTGTGGGCTGCCGTGGACGCGAACGCAAGTTCTGGTTCCGGTTGGCTATCGTGAGGGCGAACGCCGCGCCAAGGCGCGGCTCAGCGAAGGAGACCGACCGGCATGTCCGTCCACCAATGCCCCCGCTGCGAACTGCGCTTCCGCAACGAGACCGAGCTCAACTACCACCTCACCTCCGAGCACATGGTCGACCCGCAGTCCGTCGCGCCCATCCGGTACGGGGGCGCCAAGCAGCAACGTCCGCTGTACAGCGACTTCGTCGAGGACACGCAGATGCGGCGGCGCAAGGTGCTGGTGGTGGGCAACGCCGTCCTGCGCGCGCAGCGCCTGCAGGAGGCGATGACCGGGCGGTCCGGTGACGTGGAGTACCACCTGGTGGTCCCCGCCGTGCGCTCAACGCCGGTCGCGGGCGAGCACGCATGGTTCGAAACGGTCGGTGAGGTCGCTCACCCCGCCGAGGGTGATCTGCCCGGCCGGACGCTGGCCACATATCGGCTCAACGAGGCGCTGGGGCGGCTGCGCGACGTCGGGCTGACCGTCGACGGGTCGGTCGGGGACGCCGATCCGCTGCGGGCCACGTCCGACGCGCTCAAGCGCTTCAAGGCAGACGAGATCCTCCTGGCCACGCTGCCGCGCGCCGAATCGGGCTGGCTCGAGGCGGACCTGCACACCAAGATGGAGCGCCGGTTCAACCTGCCGGTTACCGTCGTGGCAGCGGCGTGAGCCCGCTGGCCCTCGCGACGTGAGCGCGGGACCGGACCGCACCGAAAGGGAGACGATGGCCGAGCAGATCGAACGCACCGACGAGGAGTGGCGCGCGCAGCTCACGCCCGAGCAGTACCGGATACTGCGCGGCAAGGGAACGGAGCGGCCGTTCAGCGGCGCGTACTGGGACGTCAAGGCCGACGGCACGTACCGCTGCGCGGCCTGCAACGCACCACTGTTCACCTCCGACACCAAGTACGACTCGGGAACCGGCTGGCCGAGCTTCTACGAACCCGTGTCACCGGATGCCGTACGCACCGAGACCGATCGCAGCCTCGGCATGGTGCGCACGGAGGTCGTGTGCGGCACGTGCGGAGGGCACCTCGGCCACGTGTTCGACGACGGCCCCCGGCCCACCGGTCAGCGCTACTGCGTCAACTCGGTCGCGCTGGACCTCGAGGAGACCGAACCGACGTCGTGACCGAGTCGCTCGCCCTCTTCGACGCCGATCTCGCACCGGCGGCCGCGGCGCTCGTCGACCCACTGCCCAGGGGGGCGGCGCCCCCCGCCACCGCCGAGGTGCGCGACGGCGAGGTGACGGAGCCGATGCTGCTCGCCGTGGACGGCAACGCCCTGGTGCACCGGGCGTTCCACGCGTACGGCGGCACTGCGGGCGGCGCTCGGTACGGCTTCTTCGCGTTGCTGTCGGTCGTGTGCGACCAGGTGACCTACGACGGGTTGGTGGTCGGCTTCGACTGCCGCGAGCACTCGCGTCGTCGGGCGACGTACCCCGACTACAAGGGACAGCGCCCGGACAAGCACGCCGAGCTGGACGTCTCGCTCGACGAGTTGCCACAGATCGCCGCCGACATGGGTGCGCACGTCATCGTCGCGCCGGGCTGCGAGGCCGACGACGTCGTCGCCTCGGCCGCCGCGACGGCGGAGGACGCCGCCTGGCGCTGCGTCGTGGCGTCGCCCGACCGTGACGTGCTGGCACTGGTCAGCGGGCGGACGAGCGTGCTGCAGGTGCGGGGCGGGCACCGGCCGATCCGCACCGTGACCGCCCGCGACTTCCGCCGTCGGTACCGCATCGCGCCGCAGCAGTACGTGCAGCTGGCCGCCATACGTGGGGACGCGTCGGACAACCTGCCCGGCATCGCCGGCATCGGCGCCAAGAAGGCGGCGGATCTGCTGCGGATGTACCCCACGGTCGAGGAGGCGGTCGCCGACCCGCTGGGCTGTCGCAGTGTGCTGGGACCGGAGCTCGGCCAGCTCGTAATCGACGATCTGGCGTCGCCGACGTCGGTGTTCCGGCGCAACGTCGAGCTGATGACGTTGGACCGAGGGCTGCCGGTCGATCTGGACGCGACCCGCCGCGCGGCCACACCGGAACAGATCCTGACGGTGTTGCGCACGTACCGCATGACCGGTCTGCACGCGCGCATGTGCACCGCACTGTGCCCGGCCGGCGACGGCGTGCCGCCGGTCGGCGACGGCGACGCGCCGCCGGACGTCCCCTGGGACGCCACCTGACCGCTGGGCCGCACCCGACCTCGGACGCGCCGTGGCCGACGGTCAACCGACCGCCTGCCCGGATCCATCGGTGGCGGCACCTGACAGCGCGACGTCGATGGCATCGTCCAGCGACAGCTCGGCGCCGGCCGCCTCCAGCGCTGCGACACGCTCCGCACCGAGTGCGGCGATCAGGTCCGAGCGCACGCGCTCGTACTCCAGGCGGTCGACGGGTTGCCGGGGGAACCGGAGCCGCGCCATGGCCGCGTTCGCAGCTCCGAACAGCGTCGCCGACCGTTCGGCCCGGCCGACGCCCTGTTCGTGGCCGGCGACCTCGCTGAGTGCCATGGCCGCCAGGTCGCGACGCGCTTCCTTGGCCAGGGTCGCCAACGCCTGGGTGCTCAGCTGCAGCGCCGTCAGGGGATCGCCCCGGTGGCGGACGACGGCGGCAAGGTTCGACTGCAGGATGGCGATGTAGCGCTGGTCGCCGGTCGGGCCGATGAGCGCGACGGCCTCCTCGTACGCCGCCGCCGCCTGTGCCAGGTCGCCGGCGGCCCGGGCGACCTCACCCATCGCCGACAGCGCGTCGGCGAGCACGCGCCGGTTGCCGCGGATGGTACGCGCGATCCGGACGCCCTCCGCCGTCAGCCGGCACGCCTCGTCGTAGTGGTCGTCGTCACCGACGTAGGTGAGCGCGAGCATGCCGAGTGCGTGGACCGCGCGGACCTGATCGCCACAGGTGGTGAGATCGGCCAGCGCCGCCTGCCAGTGGTGTCGCGAGCCCGCGGGGTCTGCATCGATCTCGTACGAGCCCAATGCGGCGTGCAGCCGGCCACGCATGGCGCAGTCGAGCAGATCCGGGTGCTGCATCGCGCGGTCGACCCATGCGCGTCCCTCGTCGTAGGCGCCGCCCCAACGCCAGTACAGGTACAGCGCCGCAGTGATGCGGACGCCGAGCGCGGCGTCACCGCCGTCGAACGCCCACCGCAGTGCCGCCCGGATGTTCCCGAGGTTCTCGCTGACCCGATCCTCCCAGCCGGGGGCGTTCTCGTTGACCAGTCCGTCGTCCGCGGTCTCCGCCAACGCCGCGAAGTGCTGTGCGTGGGCGGCCCGCACAGCGTCGGCGTGGCCGGAGGCGTCGAGGCGCTCCCGCGCGAACTCGTGCACGATCTCCAGCAGCACGAAGCGGACGTCGCCGTCCGCGCCGATGCGACGCTGGACGAGGCTCTTGTCGACCAGGGCGGTCAGTCCGGCGACGACGTCGATGTCGGTGCCGCACACGGCATCCACGGCGTCCAGGCTGCGGCCGCCGTCGAAGGCCGCGAGGGCCTCGAGGAGCCGCTGCTCCTCCTCGGGAAGCAGGTCGTAGCTCCAGCCCAGTGTCGCGCGCAGCGTACGGTGTCGCGCGGGGCGGTCGCGGGCGCGTCCGGACAGTGCGTCGAACCCGAGTTCAAGGCGGTCGCGCACGGCGGTGACGGGCAGCACGCGCGACTGGGCGGCGGCCAGCTCGATCGCGAGCGGGAGTCCGTCGACGAGGCTGCAGACCTCCCCGATCGCATCGAGGTCGCCCGCCGTCGGGTTGAAGGTCGGGTCGTGCGAGCGTGCGCGGTCGAGGAACAGGGCGACCGATGCGCTGACCTGTCCGGGCGTTGCCCCGTCGCTGTCAGGCGTCGGCAGTGGCGCCAGGGGGTACGTGCGTTCTCCGTCGATCAGCAGCCGTTCCCGGCTCGTGACCAGTGCCCGCACGCGGGGCGCACCGGCCAGGATCCGGCTGACGACCGGCGCGGCCGCGATCACGTGTTCGAAGTTGTCGAGGATCAGCAACGCCGAGCGCTCCCGCAGCAGGTCGGTGATCGCCGCTTCAGCGCCCTCGTCCGTTCCGCCGTCGACGCCGAGTTGCTCGGCGATCAGCTGCGTCACCTCGGCGGACCGCCTGGTGCGGGCCAGCTCGATCAGCCAGACGCCGTCGGGAAACGCATCGCTGGTGAGGGCACCCACGTGGACGGCGATCCGCGTCTTGCCGACACCACCGGTGCCGGTGACCGTGACGAGCCGGTGGTCCCGCAGCATGCCGACGATCGCGGTGATGTCGTCGTCACGGCCGATCAGCGTGCTGGGCTGCTGGGGCAGGTTGTGGCCGGTGTCGCGCAAGGTCCGAAGCGGTGGGAAGTGGTCGGTGCGCCCCGCAGCGGTCGCCTGGAACAGGTGGATCGGGGCGTCCAGGTCCTTCAACCGGTGGACTCCCAGATCCGTCAGGTCGACGGTGGCGGGGACGCCCGCGATGGCGCGGCAGGTGGCGGCCGACACCAGTACCTGTCCGCCGTGCCCAGCGTCTGCGACACGCGCGGCCCGATGCAGCGCCAGTCCGAAGTGCTCGCCCTCGTGCAGGATCGCGTCGCCGGTGTGCACGCCCATCCGCACCCGCACCCGCAGGGCGTCGGGCCACGGATGGGCCGCCAGCCGGCGTTGTGCGTCGACGGCGGCGTGCACACCGTCGCGGGCGTGCGTGAAGACGGCCAGGCACCCGTCGCCCTCGAACGGCCGCATGGCGCCATCCGCCGCCCGCACCGCCGCGCCGATCAACGCGCGCTGCTCGGCGACGAGCCGGGGGTAGTCGTCGCCGGCGATCCTGAGCAGGCGCGTGCTGCCCTCGATGTCTGTGAGCAGGAACGTCACCGGCCTTGCCGCCGCCGCCATGCTGGTGATGGTAGCAACGCCGGCACACGCGTCGCGGCGCAGGCCTGACGCGAGGGACGCGAGGTCAGTCCCGGTCGGCGGCCCTCGCGCGCAACGTGCGGCGCAACTCGTCGATCTGCTCGCGCAGGATCCGGCGGGCGGGCTCGGGCAGCCCCGGCGTCGCCAGCGCACCGCCGGCGGCCTCGAGCGTCGCCTCGGACGCCACCGCGAGAGGAAACAGGCCCTCGGTCAGGTCGAGCGACTCCTGGCGGACCCGGTTGCGCCACAGGTCGGGCAGTACGTCGACGAACCGGTCGACAAACGGTGTGAGCAGGTCCGGCTGGTCGTACCGGTGGAAGCCCGCGCAGATCGAACGTCGCATCGCGAGCGGCAGGTCGCGGTCACGTGCGCGTGTCCATGCCTGCTGCTTCGCCGACGCGAGCGGGCGCGCGGCGAGCGCCGTCGCGGCCCTACGGGATCCCTCGTCGGTCGGGTCGTCCGCGCGGACGGCCTCGATCTCGTCGGCGCCGAACTGACCCCGTGCGGCGAGCGTGATCGCGGCGTGCCAGCGCAGGTCGTGGTCGACGACAAGGCCGTCCGGCACGTCGCGGCCGTCGAGCACGGTGCGCGTCCACGACGGATCGCCCACCGCCATGCGGCACCTGGCCCACACGAGCTGGAGATCCGAGCCGGGTTCGGCGGCGTCGAGGGCGTCGACGGATGCGCGTGCGAGCACGGTCCGCGCCGCCTGCCGGTTGCCCGGATCGCCGTAGCGGTCGATCGCCGCGATCGCCTGCATCGTCAATCGCCGCAACGTGTCGGTCTGGGTCTCACCGACCGCGTGGTCGGCCACGAGTTGCACGTAGCGGCGCGCCGGGAGGTGCGCGTCACGCACGAGATCCCACGCCAGCAGCCAGGCGTGCGCGCGCGTCAGCGGCTCGGCGATGTTCGACATGCCGCCCAGCAGCGTCTCGAGCGATCGGTCGTCCAGCCGCACCTTGACGTAGTTGCGCAGTCCGTCGTTGAGCAGCGTGAGGTCGGCCGCTGTGCGACCGAGCAACGCCTCGACGGGTGTCCGGGCCGTCGTCACATCGAGGTCGATGGTCTCGCGTCGGACGATGTCGTCCGCGTTGCTGCCGTAGCGGCCGATCGCCACCCGCATGTCGCGCGGCAGCACATCGTCCCCGGTCGACGGGTGCTGCACGAGCACGGCGTCGTCGTACCGCCCGTCCCGGTCGGTGGTCGTGGTCAGTTCGAGCGTCGTCAGCCCGGTGGTCGTCAGCCACTGCTGGGCCCAGCGGTCCATGCTGCGACCGGACGTCTTTTCCAGCGCGGTGAGGAAGTCGGCGAGCGTCGCGTTGCCCCAGGCGTGCCGCGCGAAGTAGTCGCGCAGCCCGCTGAGGAACGCGTCGGTGCCGACCCAGGCAACCAGCTGTCGCAGGACGAGCCCGCCCTTGGCGTAGGTGATGCCGTCGAAGTTGTGGATCGCCGTGTCGGTGTCGGGGGCGTCCGCGACGATGGGGTGGGTCGTGGGCAGCTGGTCCTGACGGAACGACCAGGTGACGTTCTGGTTGACGAACTGCACCCACGCGTCGGTGAACCGCGTCGCCTCCGTCAACGCCCAGAACGAGATGTACGTGGCGAAGCTCTCGTTGAGCCAGAGGTCGCCCCACCACCGCATCGTCACGAGGTCGCCGAACCACATGTGCGCGAGCTCGTGCAGGATCGTCGCGGCGCGCGACATGCGGGCGGCGTCGGTCACGCGTGACCGGAACAGGTAGTTCTCGCTGAATGTGACGCAGCCGGCGTTCTCCATCGCGCCGAAGTTGAACTCGGGTACGAAGAGCTGGTCGTACTTCGAGAACGGGTACGCCAGTCCGAAGGCGTCGGCGTAGAACGCCATGCCCGCCCGCGTGATCTCGAACATCTCGTCGGGCTCGAGGTGCTCGGCCAGCGACGCGCGGCAGTACAGCGCCATCGGCACGTCCGCGTCGGGCGCGTGGACGACGTGCAGGGGGCCCGCGACCATCGCCGTCACGTAGGTCGACAGCGGCGGCGTGACGTCGAACCGCCAGATGTCCACGTCGTCCGCCGTGTGCGACGCCGGCTCACGCGAGGCCACCGGCTCGTTGCTGATCACCGTCCAGTCCCGGGGTGCGCGGACCGTCAGACGGAACCGTGCCTTGAGATCGGGCTGGTCGAAGCACGCGTAGACCAGGTGCGCGTCGAACGGCTCGAACTGGGTGTGCAGGTAGACGGCGTCGTCCGTCGGGTCCACGAAGCGGTGCAGGCCTGTGCCGGTGCGCTGGAACGCGCAGTCGGCGTGCACGATGAGCTCGTTCGTGGCCGCCAGGCCGCGCAGGGTCAGGCGGTTGCCGTCGAAGGCCTCGGCCGGCACGTCCACGCCGTTCAGGGTGACCGACCGCAGCCGCGTGGCCGTCAGGTCGATGAACGTCGATGCACCGGGCGTCGAGCACGAGAAGCGCGCCCGCGTCGCCGACGTGAACGTGTCGCCACGACCGTCGCCCAGGTCGAGGTCGACGTCATAGGCGACGTCCCCCAGCAGCCGCGCGCGCGCTGCGGCCTCGTCACGTCCCAGGATGTTGTCGTCGCTCATTGGCTCCACCGTCGTCGGCACCGTCCGCCAAGGCTAGCCGTCCGCGGTCGTCGCACGGGTGCCACGACCCTGGGCCGTGGTGCACGAGCGCAACCGGATCGCCGAGGTGGGAACCCTCCACGCGCGCAGGACGTCAGTACTGGCATGGGACGATCTCCACGCAACGCGACGCTCCGGCGGTTCGCCGGCGCGCTCCTCGCGCTGGCGCTCGGCGCGACCGCGTGCACGCCGCCGTCGACCGACGACACCGATGGGGCGGCGGGCGGCAGCTCCGGCGACGCAATCACCTTGGCCCGCTTCGCCAGCTGCGACGCCTTCGCGGCGGAGGTGCAGCGCCGGGCGTTGGTGGACGTGTCGCCGTACGGCCTGGAGTCACCGGCGTTCGCGACCGGCGCGACCGACGCCGTGGCACTCGAGGCGGGCGACGCCGGAGCCGCGCCGACCGCCGGTCAGGACTTCTCGGGCACGAACGTGCAGGAGGAGGGCGTCGACGAACCCGACGTCGTCAAGACCGACGGTCGGTTCGTCTACTCCGTGGCCGATGGGGTGCTGCGCATCGTCGACGTGCGCGGAGCGCGACCCGAGGTCGCGGCGATCCTGCGTGCCAGCGACGGTGTTCCGCGCGAACTGCTGCTGCACGGCACGCGGCTGCTGCTGCTCGGCGACGACGCGAAGGCACCCCCGCCACCGCCGGGCGCCGACCCCCAGCTGTCCGAGCCCGCCGACGTCGGCGTCCTGCCACTGCCTCCGCTCGCCGTGCGCACGCGCATGTGGGCGGTCGATGTGGGTGCGCCGTCGGATCCGCGCATCACGTCGACGATGGCCGTGGACGGCACGCTCGTCACGTCCCGGGCCGTCGACGGCACCGCGCGGATCGTGCTGCGGTCGACACCGCTGCCGGAGGCGCTGGTCATGCCGGGCGGCGGGGCGCCGGACGCCGAGCGCGCCGTGGCCATCAACCGGCAGCGGATCCGGGACGCGGCCGCGGCCGAGTGGCTGCCCCACGCGACGGTCGACGACGCGCCACCGGAGCCGCTGGTGACGTGCACGGCGGTCCACCGATCGTCACAGGGCGCCGGCACGGGCATCGTCTCCGTGCTGTCGGTGGAACTGGATCGGCCCGAGCTGGCGACGGATCGCGTCGATGCGGTGCTCGGCGCGGCCGAGACCGTCTACGCCGACCGCGACAGCCTGTACGTGACCACGAGCCGCTGGCCGCAGATCCTGCCCGTCGAACCGTTGCCCGTCGAACCGTTGCCGGTCGAGCCCGTGCCGGTCGAGCCCGTGCCGGTCGAGCCCGTGCCGGTCGAGCCCGTGCCGGTCGAGCCCGTGCCGGGCGAGCCCGTG
>DASUUK010000096.1 GCA_036374135.1 Euzebyales bacterium | reverse complement strand
CATCAAGCAGTCTCCGTGGTGGGTGGTCAACGCCGACGACAAGCGCAACGCCCGGCTGAACTGCATCGCCCACCTGCTCGATCAGATCCCGTACGAGGACCTGACGCCGGAACCGTTCGAACTGCCCCCGAGGCCTGAGCGGGTGCGGGGCTACGTGCGTCCGCCGATGGAAGACCAGACGTTCGTTCCCGAACGCTACTGACCGGCACGTCGCAAACGCATCGCCGAGCGGGCGGTCAGGTCGAGGAACACCTCGACGACCATCGGCTCGGCCTCGCGCAGCGCCGCCTCGATCTCCGTCGCGACCTGCTCGACCTCTTCCCCCGGATCCCGTCGATCCAGGTCGATGCGGGCCGCCACGAGGATCTGGTCGGGCGCCAGGTGCATCGTCAGCACCTCGAGGGCGACATCGACCGCATCGAAGATGAGGATGCCGGTCAGCGCGGCGCCGTCCTCGAACAGCACGGTCCTGACGGTGGGGTCCTTGCTGCGGCGGATCTTGTCGATCGTCTGCGTCAACTCATCCAGCGTGTCGACGTCAGGTGCAGCCTGTCGCAACGCGCGGACGAACGACGTGCCCTCCGCCACGAACGCGACACCGAGGATCGCGAACGACACGTCGAGGTTGCTGATGCCGTCGTCCTCCCCGACAGCACGACCGTCGCGCCCTGGTAGATCGAGAACGACGCGCTGGCGACGAAGATGAATGTCGTGGCGACGAACGCCCAGCGCTCCTTGCCGTAGCCGAACCGATGGGTCTGTCGGGTGCGCGCCGGATGTTGCCGTGTTCCAGTTGCGTCAAACCGCCACGGTCGCGCCGAAGGCGTGCAGCAGCACCAAGCGACCGTCGGTCGAGCCCAGCAGCGGGTCGACCGCGTGCTCGGGATGGGGCATCAAACCGATGACGTTGCCGGGTGCGTTCGTGACCCCGGCGATGTCGTCGACGCTGCCGTTGGGGTTCGCGTCCGGCGTGGAGGTGCCGTCGGCCGCGCAGTAGCGGGCGAACACCTGGCCGGCCGCCCGCAGTGCGGCCGGGTCGTCGTGGACGTAGCGGCCCTCTCCGTGCTTGACCGGGATCTGCACCACCCGGTTCCGGTCGGGTCCCGCCTCGAGCCGCAGGTGCTGGGGGCGGTGCACGAACCGCAGCCGCGCATTGCGCGTCAACGCTCCGGGCAGCAGGCCGGCCTCGCACAACACCTGGAAGCCGTTGCAGATCCCCAGCACGCGGCCACCGGAGCCGGCGAAGTCGACCAGCGCCCGCACCGCCGGTGCGAACCGGGCGATCGCGCCGGCGCGCAGGTAGTCGCCGTAGCTGAACCCTCCCGGCAGGACGACGGCGTCGACACCCCGGAGGTCCCCGTCGGCGTGCCACAGCGCGACGGGCTCGTGGCCCAGCGTCGCCACCGCCCGCGCCGCGTCGCGGTCGTCGCACGACCCCGGGAAGACCATCACACCGATGCGCATGGCGCGACTGTAGCCCACCGTCCGGCGCCGCCGGCCCACCGCGCGACGGCGGCGGACGGCTACTCGAAGCCGGCCCCACGCAACGCCGCCAGCGGGTCGTCGAGGGTCAGCACGGCCCGCGCGTCGGCGCATGATCGGCTGCCGCTGTCGTCGCCGAGCAGCCGGTCGCACACCGTCGCCTCCGCCTCGCGTGCGGCCAGCGCCGCCGTCGCGGAGCCGGGTTCCAGCGCCCGCAGCGTCGCGTCGTGTGCGATCAGCGGCGCGATCCACGCGGCGTCGGTGCGCTGGTACCGGGTGTTGATCAGGATCACCGGCGGCCCGTCGGGCAGCGACGCAGTCGAGTCGACGCCCGTGGCCTCGAACGTGGCGAACCGCACCACACCGCGGTCCTCCGCGAAGTCGGTGACCGCAGCGGCCGTCCCGGCGGGCAGATCGGTGTTGCACACCGCTGCGAGCCCGCGGCGCAGCCGGGCACGATCGGCCTCCGAGCCGGCGACACGAACGCCGTCGAGCCGCGCGCACGCCGCGTCGTACGGCACGGGTTCGGCGGTGCCGACGTCGACGGCGCCGACCGCCGTCGTGAAGTTCGGGTCCGGCGGTGGCCGCCGCTGGGCTGCAGGTAGGTCGTCACGCCCGATGGAGGCGAACGCCACGACAGCGACGGCCGTCGCCGCGAGCGCGGCCGCGATCGCCGTCAGCACGAACCAGCGGGGCAGGACCTGGTCGCCCAGCTCGCTGGTCGGCGCGTTCGCCCACGGGTCACGGCTGCCGTTGCCGCGTGCCCGCTCGTGGCGGTCCGGCTCGGTCATCATCCCCGTCCGCCGGTCAGCCGGCGTTGGTCGTCCCCCACGACGTCAGGCGTCGCCGACCCGCCAGGTGAACTGCTCGATGACGGGGTTGGCCAGCAGCTGGCCCGCGAGCCCGTCGATCGTGCTGCCCAGGTCCGTGCCGTCCTCCACGTCGAGCTCGATGTGCTTGCCCACGCGCACGTTGGCGATGCCGTCGTAGCCCAGCGACGGCAGCGCGCGCTGGACCGCCTGGCCCTGGGGATCCAGGATCTCGTCCTTGAGCATCACGTCGATGTGCACGCGGGGCATCTCATGCCATCCAGTCGTCAAAGGAGCGGCCGGTCAGGGTCTCGTAGGCCTGGACGTACCGCTGTCGTGTCCGGGCCACGACGTCAGACGGTAGCTCGGGCCCCGGCGGTGTGCGATTCCACCCGCTGTCGTCCAACCAGTCCCGCACGAACTGCTTGTCGTAGGAGTGCTGGGCCTGACCCGGTTGATACTCGTCGGCGGACCAGAAGCGCGACGAGTCCGGGGTGCACGCCTCGTCGATGAGCACAGGGCTGCCGTCGATCAACCCGAACTCGAACTTCGTGTCGGCCAGCAGGATCCCGCGCGAGCGCGCGTGCTCCGCCGCCTGCAGGTACAGCGTCAGCGACGTGTCACGCAACCACGCGGCCAGTTCGGCGCCCACGATGCCGACCATCTCCGCGAACGAGATGTTCTCGTCGTGTCCGGCGACGGCCTTCGTCGCCGGCGTGAAGATCGGGACCGGCAGGCGCGCCGACTCGGTCAGACCGTCCGACAGGCGGATGTCACAGACGCCGCCCGTCGCCTGGTAGTCGACCCAGGCGGACCCCGACAGGTAGCCGCGTACCACGCATTCGACGGGCAGCGGATCGGCAGGTCGACACACCATGGTCCGCCCGTGCAGGGCCTCGGCGACCGGCGCCAGCGCGAGCGGGAAGCGTGCGGGGTCGCACGTGATCCGGTGGTTCGGCACGTCGAGCAGCCCGAACCAGAAGTCGCTCATCGCCGTCAGCACGGCGCCCTTGTCAGGGATCCGGGTCGGCAGCACGACGTCGTAGGCGCTGACGCGGTCCGACGCCACCAACACCAGTACATCGTCGACGATGTAGCGTTCGCGCACCTTGCCGGGCGGCAGTGCGTCGACGCCGGGAAGTTCCGCGATCGTGTCCACGAGCGGCATCGTAGTTCGGACTCACCCCGCCCGTTGCGGCGGAACCGGGCCGTTGGCGCACGTTTGTCACCGCCCCCGCGCACCATCCCCCGTCTGCTCCGCGACTCGATGCTCGTGGCACCACTCCGACGTTCGGCGGGTCACCTCCGCACGGGGCTGCCGTTCCAGCGAACGCACCTGATCGAACAGGAAGACGGGCAGCAGGCCTCGGGTCCCGTTGCGAGGGGCCGACGGGCAACTGAGGCGCCAGCAGGCGGACCTTCGCACGCGTGACGGTCACTCCCGTGCGGGGATGTAGGGTGCACATCCGCTATCACAGGAGACCCCACGATGTCTGCGGCCGATGCATTCCCCAACCCGTACGAGTTCCTGCCCGACGTCGGATCGTTCACGGTGACCAGTGCCGACGTCGCCGACGGGACGCCACTGCCCACCGCCCAGGTCTCGGGCATCATGGGCGCCGGCGGCGAGGACGTGTCCCCGCAGCTGGAGTGGTCGGGCTTCCCGGAGGAGACCCGCAGCTTCGCGGTCACGATCTTCGATCCGTGCGCGCCGACCGCGAGCGGGTTCTGGCACTGGGCCGTCGCCAACATCCCACGCTCGGTCACGTCCCTGCCAACCGGTGCCGGTGACGACGCCGGCTCGGGCCTGCCGGACGGCGCGGTGCAGTTGCGCAACGACGCCGGCAGCCGGCGCTACATCGGGGCGGCGCCGCCGGAGGGCCACGGGCCGCACCGTTACCACGTCGTGGTCCACGCGGTCGACGTTGAGTCGCTCGATGTGGACGAGACCGCGACGCCGGCGTTCCTGGGGTTCAACCTGTTCTTCCACACGCTGGCCCGGGCCATGATCGTGCCGACCTATGAGGTCTGACTCAGCCCGGGTGCGACCGCTCGGTGCGGTCACCACGCGCTCCGCGCGCTGACGCCTGCATGTCCACCGCTGCAGCGCGACTTCGCGCACCCGCAGCGGTCCTGCGGCGCGCGGCCGACCGTTCGACCTACGTCGCGTCCCGCGCGGCGTGAACGGCAGCGCCAACGCCACCGCGAGCCCGCGGACCGTGCGGAACGCCGCACGTACGTCGCCTGCGACGGCCGCCTGGCGTGATGCAGGCGTCGCCCCATCAGCCCACCGCCCATCGTCTCCTCGTCGCTCGCCGGCTGGGTGTCCCCGCTGCCGTGATCGAAGGACGTCGCCGGTGTGACCGCACTGCACGACCGGGGGTCGGGTGCACGCGCTCGACGCTGCGGGGAGGCGCACCGTTCGACTCATCCCGATCTGTCGCACGCATGACCTCGGCCATGACCTCCTGCGGAACACGGCGGCGGTGGGCATGCCGGCGGCACCGGAGACCCGGCGGCCCGTGGCAACTCGTTGCGTCAGCAGGATGGTCCGCCCGTCGACGAGCCGGGCGTTCGATGGCTGCGCGGACTGGCGCTGGCCGCGCTCGCTGCGGACGTCGTCCGCCTCGCTGGGCCCGTCCCGTGGGCACGCCCGCGGTGCGAAGCCGACCCAAGTGGTCGCTACGCTGCGACGATGTGGCGTCCTGGAAGTTGGATCAGGCCGGTACGCGTACGGTTGGCCCCGGCGACGTGCACGGCCGGCGCGCTCGTGCTCTACAGCCTGGTCACGAACCGGAGCGCCGCGCGGGAAGCGACCTACATCGCGCGCAACGCCGCCGCGGCGGTCGCGCTCGTGACCACCGCGCGGCGGCGCGGCCTGACGTCGGAGGAGTTGGGCCTCGACGCCGCGCAGGCGCGTTCGGGCGCACGCGTCGGTGCTGCCTCCGCGGTCGTCGTCGCAGCGGCCGTCGTGGCCGTGGCGGCGCTGGTCGATCGCCACCCCGCCGGCCGGGTGCTGCTGTCGGACCGTCGGGCGACGCTGCGCGGGCCCGAGATCGTCTGGCAGTGCATGGTCCGGATCCCCGTCGGCACGGCCGCGTTCGAGGAACTGGCCTTCCGCGGCGTCCTGCAAGGCCTGGTGGCGGCGCGACGTCGCGACCGTGCCGCGATCGCCATGTCGAGCGCGGTGTTCGGGTTGTGGCACGTCGGACCGACGCTCGCTGCGCTGCGGATCAACGGCGTGCAGACCGGGCGGTTGCGCTCCTGTGCCGCGGCCGTCGTGGCGTCGGCCGGGGCCGGCGTGGCGCTGGGCGCGCTGCGGTCGAAGGCTGGTCACCTGGCGGCGCCATGGCTGGCCCACTGCGCGAGCAACGTGACGGCGCTGGTCGTCGCCGCGGTGTGGCAACGGCGTCGCGCGTGACGGAACGCCCGTGCGCTCACACGCCGAGGTGTGTGACCAACCAGTCGGCGACCGTGCGGGTGAAGTACGCGCGGTTGGCGGTCTTGAGGATGCTGTGACCCTCGTCCCGGAACAGCAGGAACTCCGACGGGATCCTGCGGGCGTCGAGCGCCGCGATGACCTGCTCGGCCTCGTGCAGTGGCACGTTGGTGTCGTGGGCACCGTGCACCACGAGCAGCGGGGCGCGGAGCTCGTCGATCCGGTGGATGGGCGACAGCGCGCGCAGCAGTGCGCGATCCCGCTCGGGATGCCCGTACTTGCTGTACGCTGCCTCCGCGATCCACGGTTCGGTGTTGGCGTAGAACGTCTCGAGGTCGACCATCCCGCACACGTCGACGCCCACGGCGAACAGGTCGGGGTACCACGTCAGCGCGACCAGCGTCAGGTAGCCGCCGTAGGAGCGGCCCATGCACCCGATGCGGCCGGGCTCCGCGATGCCCGCGTCGATCAGGTGGGTCACTGCGGCCCGCACGTCGGTGATGGCGGTGAACCGGCGCTCTAGGTTGTCCGCGTTCACGAAGCGACGGCCGAAGCCGGAGGACCCGCGCACGTTCGGTGCGAAGACGGTGAGGCCGCGGGTGACCAACTCCCGGTACAGGGGGTTGAACACCGGCCGGTCCTGCGCTTCGGGACCGCCGTGGAAGTACAGCACGGTCGGTCCCGGTGGGGTCCCGTCCGCACGGTACAACCAGCCCGACAGGCGAAGACCGTCCTCGCCGGTGAACCGCACGAGCTCGGGTGTCAGCGGCGTCGCCGGCACGACCTGCGGCGGCCCGTAGGTCACTGGTTGCGCGTCGCCGGCGGCGATGTCGACCGCCCAGATGTTGCGGGGTCGCGACGGCGCCTGCGCGGTCACCAGCAGCCGCCGGCCGTCGCCCGACAGCTCGCACCAGCTCAGCACGTCACCGGGCGCCGCTGGAAGCGGGTGGTGCTCGCCGGTGACGACGTCGAGCATCGAGACCTGGCTGCAGCCGCCGTCGACGTTCCACAGCAGCGCGGCCGTCCGCCCGTCACCGCTGACACAGAAGTCCTCGAGTTCGGCGTCGTCGCGCTGGGCCAGCACGCGGGTCGGTCCCTCCTCGGTTGACGCGGCGACCAGCGCGGCGAGGTCGCGGTCGACGTCGCTGCGCAGCAGGACCGTCGAGCCGTCGAGCGCGAAGTGCGCGAGGTCGGTCGAGCCGGCGTCGTCGCGCGGGATCAGCGCGCGCGCCGCGCCGGTCGCGACCCGGACGAGGTCAACCCACCGGGCCGTGCGCGGACCGCGACGGATCAGCGCCCAGCGATGATCAGGTGAGACGTCCAGCGCGTACAGGAGCCCGTCGGCGGCCAGGTGGATCTGCTGGCCGGTGGTCGGGTCCAGCAGGAACGCGTGGCTGCGTGACCACTCGCCGGCACTCTCGGCCACCGGAAGCTGCGAGACCACGCCGTGGCTCCAGGCGCCGAAGGTGGCCGTCGTGTCACCGAACCCGCCAACCTGGCGCTGGTCGCTGCCGTCGGGGCGCATGATCCACACCTCGGTGCGGGCAGCACCGTACGGGGCGATGCCGTACGCCAGCCACCGGCCGTCCGGGGACCAGCGGACGCGCACGACCGGGTGGACGCCGACGCCGGGCATGGTCGCGATCCCCTCCGGTGTGCGGCGGACCCACAACTTCGGCTCACCGCTGCGATTGGACACGAAGGCAATGGCTGTGCCGTCAGGTGACGCGGTCGGTGACCAGTTCGCGGTCGTGGCGACGGCCGGTTCGGTGTCCGGTGCGCGGGCCGCCGTCGTGGCGACCGGTGTGACGTCGGCCGCGGGATTGACGATGCGCATGCCGGTCTCGGCCTTGCCACGTCCGGATGTCATCCAGCTCCCAGGTTCTGCAACCACATCTCGAGCAGCGCGAACTGCCACAGGGCGTTGGCGCCCAGCCTGGTCCGTGTCGCGTTCGGCTCCGACAACAGGCTCGAAATGTAGCGCTCGTCGAACAGACCGCGCCGCCGCGCGGCCGGGCTCTGCAGCGCGTCGGTCACCTGGTCGAGCAGCGCGCCGTGGAGGTGCCGGATTGCGGGCACGGGGAAGTAGCCCTTGGTGCGGTCGATGATCTCGTCCGGGACCACGCCACGGCTGGCCTGCTTGAGCACGCCCTTGCCGTCGTCGGCCAACTTGAGACGTGGAGGGCACGCGGCGGCGAGTTCGACGAGGTCGGCGTCGAGAAACGGCACGCGGGCCTCGAGACCCCAGGCCATCGTCATGTTGTCGACCCGCTTGACCGGATCGTCGACGAGCATGACCTGGCTGTCCAGCCGCAGGGCTGCGTCGACCGCCGTATCGGCGCCGGGTCGGCTGAAGTGCTCGGCGACGAACTCCAGGCTGGCGTCGCGGTCGAGTCGCCACTGCGGCTGCAGCGCCTCGGTCAGCGCGGTGTGCGGGCGATCGAAGAACGCGTCGTGGTAGGCGGCCAGGGCCTCGTCACGCGGCACGTCGGCCAGCGGTGGGTACCAGCTGTAGCCGGCGAAGACCTCGTCGGCGCCCTGGCCGGACTGCACGACCTTGACGTGCTGGGACACCTCCTGTGACAGCAGGTAGAACGCGACGACGTCGTGGCTGACCATCGGCTCGCTCATCGCGTCGATCGCCCGGAGCAGGCCGGGTTCCAGGCGCGCGGTATCGATGTGGATCTTGTGGTGCTCGGTGCCGAAGCGCTCGGCGATGAGGTCGGAGTAGGCGAACTCGTCGCCGCGCTCGCCGCCGTGCGTGTCGAAGCCGATGCTGAACGTCGTGAGCCCGGGTTGTCCCTGTTCGGCGAGCAGCGCGACCACCAGGCTGGAGTCCAGTCCGCCCGACAGCAGCACCCCGACGGGCACGTCGGCGACCGTCCGGCGGTCGACGGCGAGGCGGAGCTGGTCGAGCAGCGCCCCGCGCCACTCGTCGTGCGTGCGGTCGTCGTGACCGCCGCGGCTGAACGCCACCTCCCAGTACCGCGTGTCCCGCGTCGTTCCGTCGGGCTCCATGGTCCGGACGGTCGCCGGCGGCAGTTTGCGCACGCCCGACAGGATGGTCCGCGGCGGCGGCACGACGGAGTGGAAGCTCAGGTAGTGGTGCAGCGCGACCGGGTCGACCGTGGTGTCGACGTCGCCGGCCGCGACCAGCGCCTGCAGCGTCGACGCGAACCGCACGCGCTGCGGCGACCCCGCCACGTACAACGGCTTGATCCCCAGGCGGTCGCGCGCGAGCACGAGGCGGCCGCTGTCGCGCTCGTACAGCGCGAATGCGAACATGCCTCGGAACCGATCGACGCAGGCGGTGCCCCAGCGGTGGTACGCCTTGATGACGACCTCCGAGTCGGAGGTCGAAAAGAAGGCGTAGCCGTCGGCACGCAGTTCCTCGCGCAACTGCCGGTAGTTGTAGATGCAGCCGTTGAACACCAGCGCGAGCCCGAGGTCGTCGTCGATCATGGGCTGCGCGCCAGCCTCGGTCAGATCGATGATCTTCAGGCGCCGGTGCACCAGCGCGGCGCGGCCGTGCGCCCACGCCCCGCCTCCGTCGGGGCCGCGCGGGGCCAGGCACGGCAGCATCGGCTCGACGTCGTCGATCACTGCCCGGCGATCGTCACGTCGCCACTCGCCGCCGAATCCGCACATGGCGCAGCTCCTGTCTCGCGGTCGTCTCCAGCGCGTGCCGCCGCGGCCGCGTCGCATGCGCCGCCGCAGGGTGCATCGTGCCCGCGCCGGTGCCGACGGACGCCTTCGCGCGCCGGCCGGCTCACAGGGTCACGCGCTGTCGGTGGCCAGCACCCACGTGTCCTTGGCGCCACCGCCACGGGACGAATTGACCACCAGGCTGCCCTCGGGTGCCACACGGGTCAGCGCGGCGGGCGCAACCCGTACCTGGTCGCCGCCGTGGAGCACGAACGCGCGCAGATCGATGTGGCGGGGGCTCAGACGTCCGTCGTCGTACACGGCGTGGGTCGACAGCCGCATCGCCTCCTGGGCGATCCAGCGGTGCGGTGCCGTCTTCATCTGGCGGCGGACGGCGTTGATCTCCTCGACGCCCGCCCGCGGCCCGATCAGCACACCCTCGCCGCCGTAGCCGTCGACCGGTTTGACCACCAGTTCGTCGATCCGGTCGAGCACGTCGTCGAGCCGGTCGGTCTCGCCGCACAGATACGTCGGCACCTGCTGGAGCAGCGGCTCCTCACCGAGGTAGTAGTCGACCATCTGCGGCACGAACGCGTACACCGCCTTGTCGTCGCCGATGCCGTTGCCCGGCGCGTTGGCCAGCGTCACGGTCCGCGACGCAACCGCCGACAGCAGCGATGGTCCCAGTGGGCGCCCGTCGGCCCCCGACGCGTGGACGAGGTGGTCGTCGTCCATCCGCAGGTAGATGACGTCGACGCGCCGGCGGATGCCGTGGCGGCGCAGGTAGACGATGCGGTCCTGGACGATCAGGTCGGTGGTGCGCACGACCGGGATGTCCATCTCCTCGGCGAGCAACTGGTGCTCGAACCACGCGGAGTCGTTGGGGCCGTCGCTGAGCAGCACGATGCACGGGTTGGGCGATGTCGACGCCTCCGGCACCGCCGCGGCAAGCGTGTCGCGGAGCATCCCGAATGCGCCCTCGACGTCGATCAGGCCGTCGGGGCGTTCGAGGTCCGGCCACAGGTGGTCGGACAGCCGACGGTTGGCGATGGCGTACCCCATGCCCGACGGCACCCGCAGGTTGTCCTCCAGCACGTACCATTGGCCTGTCCGGCGGGGCCGGTCCGAACCGTGCGTCGTGGAACCAGGATCCGCGACGGTGCCGGACGCGTCGTGGATGAGGTCCATGCCCGCGACGTGGGCCCGTACCGGCTGGTCCAGCAGCGCCGCCAGCGGCAGCAGCCCCGGCGCGGCGTCGATCACCCACGACGGGATGACGCCGTCGGCCACGATCTGTCGCTCGTCGTAGACATCGGCGAGGAACGCGTTGAGCGCACGGCTGCGCTGGATCAGGCCGGCGCGCAGCCCGTCCCAGTCCTCGCCGGCCACCACGCGCGGCACGATGTCGAACGGGAAGAGCCGCGGCTTGGCCTGCCCCGACACGCGGAACGTCATGTTGCGGGCCCGCTGCTCGGCGTCGCGTTCGCGCTCGCGTTGACGCAGCCCGACCGGACCCAGCTCCTCGAGCAGCGCCATCATGGGTTCGTACGGTGGCAGCACGTCGCCGTCGGCGGCGATGACCTCGTCGCCGCCGAACACGTGGCCGGACGCGCCGTCGGCGCTGTGGTCGGCGCGGCGGCGGTAGCCGGCGAGCAGCGGCTGGGTCTGGCGGCCGACCGCACCCGGGTCGTCGTCGCGCCGGCACGTCGCGGCCAGCAGCGCGTCGACGACGTCGGCGTACCGCTCGCGCCGGGCGTACACCTTGCGCTGCCAGTAGGCGGCGCTGCCACGTTCGACGGCCCGCTCGGCGAGCTGCGAGACCCGCTCCCAGTCGTCGTGCGCCTCCAACTGGGGGCGCAGGCTGGTGACCAGCGACATGACGGCCTGCCCCGCCGGCACGGGGCGCGCGAAGTCGGACAGGTCGACGAGGTCGCCCTCGAGGCCGGACCGCGCCGCCCGCCACATGGCCGCGCGCAGCACGGGCCCGCGCACGCGGGTCAAGGGGCGGCCCTCGGTGACGGCGTCGCGTTCACGCAGCACCAGTGCGCGGTACAGCCCCGCGAGCAACACGATGTCGTCGACGTCGGGGCACGAGTCGGTGACGCGCAGCTCCAGCGTCGGCACGTGTGCCGACGGCCGGACGTCGAAGTAGATCATCTTGCGATCGCTGATGGTGCCTGACGAGATCAGCTCCGCCACGAGGTCGTCGTGGTCGGTCGCCGACTGGACCAGCCCGCTGGCGCCCGCGGTCGGCCACCGCTGCCACAGCAGCGACCGGATGCTGGAGTAGCCGCTGTCGTCGCCCATCCAGAACGGCGAGCTCGCCGACAGCGCGAGCAGCACGGGCAGCCAGCGCGACACACGTTGCGCGACCGCAACCGTCATGTCGCGGTCCTCCAACCCGATGTGCACCTGCGTGCCGCAGATCAGCTGTTCGCGTGCCAGCAGTTGGTAGTCGTCGAGCATCTGCTCGAAGCGCGATGTCGGCGTCGTCCGCATCTCTTCGGCCTCGACCAGCGGCACGGTGCCGGCCGCGATGATGCCCAGCCCCAGCGGTCCGGCGATGTCCGCGATGTGGCGGCGCATCCGCAGCAGCGCGTCGCGCAGGTCGTCGAGGTCGGTGAAGACGTCGGAGTTTGTCTCGACCATCGAGCGGTGCAGCTCGGCCGTGTAGTGATCCGACGGCAGACGTTCGAGGACCTCGGGTCCGCGCGGTACGAGCTCACGGCTGTCGAGATCGACGACGTGGAACTCCTCCTCCACGCCGACGGTCAACGGCTCGGACAGGTCGGCGGTGGTCTCCGCACGCCCGACGAGTGCGGTCCGTTGGCGCTGTTCGAGGACGTCGGATGCTTCGTCGACCACGGCGTCACTGTCACCTGCCATGCACGCGCCTCCAGCTGCATCGCTGTCGCCCGGACGGTTCCGCGGCCGGGAGCACCGGCCATTGTGTTCCCGCTCTGTGACGGCAGGAACCGACGCGCGTTACATCCACGTTTCCCGGCTCTGTGGACCATTACGCCGCCCCGGCGCGTCCGTCGGGTAGCGTGCGTGGGCGTTGAACGCGATCGCCGATGCCGCCGCCGAGGTGCTGACCGCGCACCCGGACGGTCTGACGGTCCCACGGCTGGTCCGCGCCGTCAAGGCCTCCGCGGGCGCCGGGGTCTCGCGGTCAGCGGTCGAGCGTGTGCTGGCCCGCGACGGTCGGTTCCGCCGCACCGACGTGCTCGGGCGGGCGGCGTGGCAGGTCGACGCGGGGCGCGGTGATCCGGAGGTCGGGTCGGGGTTCCTCGTGGAACGGGTGCCGCCGCGGGCGGCCGTTGACCGCGCCGACCCGTTGGCGGGCCTCGACCTGCGCGACTGGCAGGTGCGGGCGTTCGCCGAGTGGGCCGCGGCCGGGTGCGCCGGTGTGGTCGAGGCCGTGACCGGCGCCGGAAAGACGCGCCTGGCGATCGCTGCGGTCCGTGCCTGCCTCGCCAACGGCGGCCGGGCACTCGTGCTGGTGCCCACGCTGGACCTGCTGGCGCAGTGGCGAACCGAGGTACATCACTTCGTGCCAGGCGCCCGCGTGGGCCAGCTCGGCGGCGGTCGGGCGGACGAGCTGCACGATCACGACGTCGTGGTGGCCACACCCCAGTCGGCCGCGGGGCTGCCGGTCGATCTGCCAGCCGGCGTCGTCGGCCTGCTGGTCGCCGACGAGGCCCACCGCTACGGCGCGCCGACGTGGGCCGCCACGCTCAAGGACGACTTCGCGATGCGCCTCGCGCTGACGGCCACCTACGAGCGCAACGACGATGGACTGGTCGACGTGCTCGGCCCCTACTTCGGCGGCGTCATCGCCGAGTACGGGTTCGCTCAGGCGGCGGCTGACGAGGTGATCGCGCCGTTCGACATCCGGTTCATCGGGGTGGCGCTGACCGACCACGAGCGCAGTGCCTACGACGCGGCGGACCGCCGCGTGCGCGAGCTGCGCGCAGAGCTCGTGTCCCACGGCCTGCCGAAGGCGCCGCTGGACCTGATCGCTGCCGCAGCGCGGCTGTCGGCCGCGGCGGAGGGGCGTCCCGACAGCCGCGTGTCCCGCGAGACCGTCGCCGCGCGCGCCTTCCTGTCGGCACTGCGGGGACGGCGCGACGTCGCCGCCCAGGCCGGCGCGAAGCTCGACGTCGTGCGGCAGCTCGCGCCGCAGCTGGCCGGCGACGGGACGCGCAGCCTGGTGTTCACCGACACCGTCGATCAGGCCGAACGGGCGGCGCGGCTGCTGCGCGCCGGCGGCGTCGCGGCGGAGGAGATCCACGGCGATCTGGCGCGCGACAAGCGTCGCATCCGGCTCGCACAGTTCCGCAACGGCAACCTGCAGGCAGTCGTCGCCCCGCGCGTCCTCGACGAGGGCGTCGACGTCCCGGACGCGGAGCTCGCCGTCGTGCTCGCGGCGTTCCGCACCCGCCGCCAGATGATCCAACGCCTGGGCCGCGTGCTGCGCCGCAAACCCGACGGCCGCGCCGCCGCCCTGGTCATCGCCTATGCGATCGACACCCGCGAGGACCCCGACCACGGGGCGCAGGAGGACTTCCTGTCGGAGGTCACGGGCGTGGCGCGGACGATCACGTACACACGAGCCGAGGGTCAGCGCGGCAGGCCGTAGGCGAAGATGTGCCGCGGCCCGGCCACCGTCGACTTGACGTACTCGACCGGCCGGCTGCGTTCGACGCACTCGTCGGCGACCTCGCGCTGTTCGATCAACGTGTAGTCATTCCGCTCGCTGTTCGCGTCGCGCAGTTCGTCGGACGCGAGATCCAGTGGGACGTAGCTGTCGGCGGCGGGGACGAATGACCGCGACCGGGCCTTCCTCCCGTAGAACGGTCCGCGTCCCTTTCCGCGATCAACGAGTCCCTCTTCGCGGGTGGACAACACCCATCGCTTGGGCGGACGACCAGGCGGAGACGCCGTGCTCCTGGGGATGTCGGACACGGATGGGCACCTCTTCCAGCTCAGTGCTGGCGTTGACACGTACGCACGTTCCCTCGTAGCGTCGACGGTCGGATGTGGCGAGGGGGTCCGATGGGCGGCTTTGCCGCGTCATGTGATCCGAGCAGTGTGCACGTGCGGGAGGCGTCGTGGCT
The DNA here is from genome assembly GCA_036374135.1 of Euzebyales bacterium. NCBI lineage: Bacteria > Bacillati > Actinomycetota > Nitriliruptoria > Euzebyales > Euzebyales bacterium. Next base: position 4,196 of record DASUUK010000096.1, on the reverse strand, counting down.
CGCACGTGTGCGCCGCCTACGCAACATCGCATCGAGTGGCCCGCCGATCCTGCAGTGGGACGTTCCCATGCGCTCTTCGGGCGTGCAGGTGCGGGCGTATCAGGGTTCGCATGCCCCGGACCGGCCGACGCAGGACGAAGTGTTGGTCCTGGAGTATCCCAACCGCATCATCCTCGCTGTGGCTGACGGCGTCACGCCGACGGACGTCACCCCTGGCGCGCAGGGCCTCGACGGGGCCCGGTACGCCGCTCGTCGTGTCCTCTCGCATCTGTGTGCCGCTCCGCCGAGCCGGGATCCCGCATTCGTGTTCCACGCAGTCAACAGGTCGCTCTTCGAAGAGTTCGACCACCACATACGGGACGGATTCCACGGACGAGACCGCCCGCAGGCTGCCGCGGTCGCGCTAAGCCTCGAGGTGGCCGATGACGGCATGATCACCAGGACCAACAGTGCGCTGGCAGCGGACTGTGACATCGCGGTGCGCTATGGGAAGGAGTGGTCCCGTGTACGAACGGAACGAATGCTGCATGAGGGCGTTGAGGCTCAACTGGCGCGCTGGGACATCGAGAACCCTGCGGCGACCTATCAGGATCGGATCGCCGAAGAGAAGTTGATCCTCCGCGACCGTTCGCAGTGGCGTCGTACGGCCCTGGGTCGCTTCGATCGCGCGGCTCTCGGAGAGCCACCGGTTCCGCCGGACTTCGATGAGGTGCTGCTCGCGACTGATGGGGCTGACCTGTCATCGTCTCGCCATGTGCTGCCCGCTGACCCAAGAACGCTCATGGAGGAGCTACGGACACGGGAGGCTGCGGAACGTCCGCCCGGTCGTCGCCACAGCGATGTGGCCTTGGTGCACCTCCGGTTCGATCAGTCCGCGTCGATGCGGTAGGTGAACACGTAGCGGTCGCCGGCGATGACGGAGACGAAGCATTCGACCGGACGATCGTCGGCATACGCGGTCTGGTACAGGTCGACGACCGGGACGCCGTCATCGAGTCGGAGCGCGCGGGCCTCGACAGGCGTGGGCATGCGCACACTGAGTCGCTCGATGAAGTGGGTGAGCTCGAATCCGGCCTCCTCAAGGAGCGCGTAGGTACCGCCGGCGCCTGTCTTCTCTTCGTGCAGGGGTCCGGTGGCGATGTCGAGGGGCAGGTACGTGTTGGTGAGCTGCGTGGGTGGCCTGCCCATGCGGATTCTGTGGCTTCGGCGGAACACGGGCGCACCACGCTCCACGCCGAGCCAGTCTGCGACCTTGAGTGGAGCCGGAACGTCAGCGAGCTGCACGCGGTCCTGGTGGACATCGTGCGGTGCCAGGCCCCTCGTAGCGGCGTCGATTGAGATCGGTGAGATCCCCTCGTCTCGGAAGTGGTGACGGGCCAGGCGGTCGTAGGGCTGTCGGACGAACGCGTCGGATCGCACGACCTCCTTGACGAACGCCCCGACGCCGCGTTCGGTGCGCACGCGGCCTTCTGTCGTGAGCGCGGTAATGGCCCGCCGGACCGTGGTGCGTGTGACGCCAAAGCGGCGCATCAGCGCTGACTCGGACGGCAGCTGGTCGTCCGGGGCCAGAACCCGACGATCGATGTGATCGCGTATGAGATCGGCGATCTGCTTGTAGACCGGGCGATCGCCCTCCGCGTCGATCACGCCTTCAATCACGTCAGCGCTGACCCGTCCCCGCGCTGCTCGCTCGCCTTGTGCCCGTTGGGCGACTGGCAATGGGAGAGGCTGCGGCATCGCACTCGCCTCGTCCGCGGCGATGCGATACTCGAGCTCGTTCTTGTCGCCCGCAAGCACAGCCAGAAAGCACTCCACGGGCCGCCCGGATGCGTAGGCGACGCGTGTCTGATCGATGACGGGAATGCCGGGCCCGATGCGCAGTCGGCGCATCTCGGTCGGATCCGGCATGCGGAACACCAGCTGCTCCACGAAGTGCGTGAGTTCGTGGCCCTGTTCGCGGATGCGGGTGTAGCTGCCGCCCGGGCCTGTGTTCGGCTCGCGGATGCGTCCGACGGCGATGTCCAACGGCATGAAACCGTTCGCGATCTTCGCCGGCTCGAAGCGTTCGCCGCCCGGTCGCTTCAGCCGTACGATGCGTTTGCGCGCGAACACCGTGTCACCCAGCGAGACGTCGAGGAGCTGGGCCACGCGCTCGTCCGCCGTCACTTCCATGCAACGTACCGGCTGTTGCGTGTACTCAAAGCCTTGCTGCTCGGCATCATGTTCGTGAGGGTTCTGCTGCTCTTCGGCGGTGCGACCCTGCAGCAATCTCGCCGGATCCCGGACGACGATGCGGCGTGTGTCGGTGACGAACACGCCGACGCCGCGCCGGGAATGGACGCGGCCCTCGCTTGCCAGCGCATCGAGCGCGTTGCGGACCGTCGCTCGCGACGTGGCGAGCAGCCGCATCAGATCAGTCTCGGACGGCAGCTTGTCCCCCGGCCCGAGCTCGCCTTCGTCGATGAGATCTCGCAGGTGATCTGCGACCTGTTTGTAGGCGGCGCGGTCGTCGAGGGGATCGACGGGCGAAACGTTCATCGTCGCAGCCACGCGGTGCCCCTGACGCCATGCTTTGACGCGCGTGTCAACTCTACTGGGCTCCTAGGTCCAAGAGAAGACAAGAAAATAAGCACATAGGCACTTGTACACATAAGCACCTGGACACTATAGTGCACACATGAGTCGGCAGCCAGCGTCGACTGCCGGCCCACCGGTAGCACCGGGAGATCCCGGTCAGAGGAGGTGGGTGCGATGAGGACGAACGGCAGACCGTCGAGTGTCGCGGTGACGATCGATGCACTGCGGCGGCACGCGAGGATCGGTGTCGTACGTAGCGGGCACGGAGGTGCGGCGCCGAGGGTGTTCTCGCCCGATCGTCGAGCTGATGTGGGGTCCGACGACGTGGTGGTGGCGCGGGTCTACCACGCCGATGACCTGCTCGACATCCACCTGGCAGGAGACCTGACGGGACTGAACTGGATCGTCGGCAGTCTGCTTGACGTCATTCGGCGCGCTTCCGCGCAGCGCAGCCAGCCTGGCGCGCCGGCGTCGGTCCTGCTGCATGGTCCACCCGGTGTCGCGATTCCGGTGGTCGTGCACGCACTGACCGTTCGGTTGGAAGCCGAACTCGTGCAGTTGTTCGCTTCGGCGGTGCTGCCCAACAGCAGTAGCGGCTCGCAGCCGATCGTCGCGCCCGCTGTCAACCAGGCGCGTGGGCGGCGCTCGAGTGTGCTGTACATCGACGAGCTCGAGGCGTTGGTGACCGACGATCGACGCGACATCAGGCGGCAAAGGGCGCTCAACGACCTGCTCGGCGAAGCGCTCCGATTCACGTACGGGCCGGCGCCGGTCGTGATCGCTGGGTACACGGGCCACGATGATCCGCCGCCTGTATTGTCGAACAGGTTCGGTCACGTCCGCCGGGTTGCCGATCGTGAGCACGTCGAACATGAGGTGTCGATGTCCCGAGCGGTCAACCGCCCCGTTCGAATGGCCCCTCGGCATCTTGGGCAGAGCACCGGCGCTGAGCACGCCAACGTCGATTATCCGGCCGCATGACAGTGATGCGCTGTGTCATCAGGTGTCGCAGCTGACCGTGCGTGAGTTCGACACAGAAGCGCGCGGCCGCCAGACTCGGACCGTTGCGACACGTCGGAGTATGCTCCCCGCGCGTGTCGGTCGCGCCGTCGACAGCGTCGACGGTCACGGAGCGACACCCGTAGAGGAGGTACGCACGGCCATGGCGGGAGGAGGTCGCCAGCCGACCGCGCTGGCACCGAAGGAGAAGCATGACGACCCCTACTGCCACTCGGTGAGCGTGGCTGCGGTCATCGTCCGCAAGGAGGATGACAGGGTTCTTGCTATCAGGCGCCGCGACAATGGTGCATGGCAACCGCCGGGCGGGGTGCTCGAACCAGCTGAGGACATCATCGAGGGGCTGATCCGTGAGGCTGCGGAGGAGGCGGGGGTCATCGTCAGATCGCCTCAGCTGACCGGTGCCTACAAGCACGTCGGCGGTCCGATCGTCTCGCTCGTCTTCCGCTGTACGATCCGGCGCCGCGTCTGGGATGCAACGCGCAAGACCGGCGGCGAGACGGTCGACGTGCGCTGGATGACCCGCGCTGAGATCGTCGAGCAGATGGACCGGGTGTTTGCGCCGCGCGTGCTTGACGCGCTCGATTACGTTGACAGGCCGG